>NZ_PSUZ01000005.1:0-141736 GCF_002932095.1 Rathayibacter sp. AY1G1 | reverse complement strand
GCGAGGACGAGTCCGTAGAGGACGGCGCCGACGCGGATCCGCGTCGGCGCCGTCCTCTACGGACTCGTCCTCGCCGCCGCCTCGATCGGCCTGCTCGTCGTCTCGGCCGACCCGGTGCTGCGCGCGCAGGTCGTCGAGCGCGGGATCACGCTCGAGCCCGGCGCCGCGCTCGCCCTGGCCGTCGCGGCGCTCGGCGCCATGGCGCTCCTCCTCGCGCTCGCCCGCCTGCTCGACCGCCGCGCCGCTCGCGACGACGGCTGACCCCGGCGCGGGACGCCGGGTGCTCGCAACCCCCTGCCCCGCGTCCGCCGAGAGGCGCAGACTCGTCCCGGGCGATCGCCCGCTACCCCCTGGAGACGAGACCATGCCCTTCTGCGCCCTCGAGAGCCTCCGCTGATGGAGCTGGGCATCGCCGCGATCGTCGGCGTCTCGGTCCTCGTCGCGGTCGCCGTCTTCTCGCGGCGCCTCGGCGTCGCCGCCCCGATCGTCCTCGTGCTCGCCGGCGTCGGCCTCTCGTACATCCCCGGGGTGCCGGAGGTGGTCGTCCCGCACGAGTGGGTGCTCGACGGCGTGCTGCCGCCACTGCTGTACGCGGCGGCGCTCAGCGTCCCGTTCATCGACTTCCGCCGGAACCTGACCACCATCACCGGCCTGTCGGTCGTGCTGGTGCTGATCTCGGCGGCCGGCGTCGGCGCGCTCCTCTTCCTCCTCCTCCCCGAGCTCGGGCTGGGCCTGGCGATCGCCGTGGGCGCGATCATCAGCCCGCCCGACGCCGTCGCCGCGACCTCGGTCGGCCGGCGGCTCGGCCTCCCGCCGCGGCTGCTCACCCTGCTCGAGGGCGAGGGGCTGATCAACGACGCGACCGCGCTGGTCCTCCTCCGCTCGGCCCTCGCCGCCGCCGCGGGGACGCTCGCGACGCCGTGGGCCGCGATCGGCGACTTCCTCTACGCGGTCGTCGTGGCCGTCGTGGTCGGGTTCGTGGCCAGCGTCGTCACCGTCTTCGTCCGCTCGCGGCTCGAGGACCCGGTGCTCAACACCGTCCTCTCCTTCATCGTCCCCTTCGTCGCGTTCATCCCCGCCGAGGGCCTGGGCGCCTCGGGCGTGCTCGCCGTGGTCGTCGCCGGCCTGCACACCGGGCACGCCTCCTCCCGCGCCTTCACCGCGCAGTCGCGGGTGAACGACCGGATCAACTGGCGGACCGTGCAGTTCCTGCTCGAGAACGGCGTGTTCCTGCTGATCGGGCTCGAGATCCGCTCGCTGATCCACGACGCCGACAGCGCGCGCCTCTCCGTGCCCGCAGCGGTCGGCATCGGCCTGATCGCGGTGGTCGGGCTGATCGTCGTTCGCTTCCTCTGGGTCGGCCCGGTGCTCCTCGGCGAGCGCTGGCAGACCCGCCGGGCCGAGCGCCGGGCCCGCGAGCAGAAGGAGCTGCTCGAGTCGCCCGAGGCGCAGGAGCTGCCGAAGGAGGAGCGCGGCCGGGCGAAGCGGCGCTACCTGCTGCGGCGCAGCGACTACCGGCACTTCAGCCGCAACGGCATCGGCTGGCGCGGCGGTCTGGTGCTCGGCTGGTCCGGGATGCGCGGAGTGGTGACCCTCGCGGCCGCGCAGTCGCTGCCCGAGGACATCCCGTACCGTCCGCAGCTCGTGCTGATCGCCTTCACCGTGGCCGTCGCGACCCTGCTGATCCAGGGCAGCACGCTGCCGCTGCTGATCCGGGCGCTGGGCATCCGCGGGATCGACGTGCCCGAGGACCAGCGCGCGCTCGCGGGCCTGCTCGACGAGATCACCGAGAAGGGCCTCTCGGTGCTGGAGCGCCCGGGCGACGCCGTCGAGGGTGCCGACGGCGTCGCTCCGGACGTCCTGGAGCGGGTGCGGCAGACGTCGTTCCTCCGCTCCGAGGCCGCCTGGGAGCGCGCGCGCGGCACGGAGAGGTCGGTCGCGGACACTCCGCACCGCCTCTACCGAGCGCTGCGCCTCGCCGTGGTCGCGGCCGAGCGGGAGGCGCTGCTGGACGCGCGCTCGCGCCGCGCCTACCCGCAGCGCATCCTCCGCGACGCCCAGTCGCTGCTCGACCTCGAGGAGACGCGGCTCCGCGTGCGGCGGGGCTCCGAGTCCTGAGGGCTCGGGATCGTGACGATCGTTCCCGGGGATGCCCGCGCTGATCCGCGCCCTGTGGAGGAGCGCCGAGCTCCTCGAGTGCGCCATCCGGATCGACCCCTCGGACCACGGCCGTCCGGCCTCCCCGGCAATAGCCCGCCGATGCGTCACCCCCCGTTAAGCCCGCGCGCCCCGCTTCCTCTGGCACTGCCGTCGCCCCGCCCGTAACCTGCGGATCGCCTGAGAACCGGAAGCTCGATTCGCCCGCACTCGAAGAGGGGTGGCGGGCCGGGGCGGATCCCCTCGGGGGATATCACGAGGGCCGATCCGCGCGCCAGCCCTCGCAGAGAGGGCAGACGGGGCGCTGAGAGGAACGCTATCCCGTGCGGCGCCGGAGCGCACGCCTCACTTCGTTCGAGTGCTCTCAGGTCCAGTCGAGAGCGGAGCGCTCGGCCCAGTAGCGGGTCGGATCCACGGCGAGCGCCGGGAGGTCCGGGAGCTCCCGGGGCTGCGCGCGCAGGTTGGCCCGCAGCTGCTCCGGAGTCGCCGCGCCGCTCAGCACGACGTCGGCCCAGGGCTGCGCGAGGACGGCCCCCAGGGCGACGGCGTCCGGCGCGGCGCCGGCGTGCTCGATCGGGTGCGCCACGAGCCTCCCGTTGGCGAGGGCCTCCTTGACCACCACCAGCCAGCCGTCGTCGTGCGCGGCGGCGAGCGCCCGGCCCGCGGACTGCTCGAGCGGGTTCCAGGTGCTCTGGACTGCGCTGAACGGCGACTCCGGGATCGCGCGGGCGAGCTCGATCACGCGCGCCTGCTCGGGTCCGCTGGTGGAGAGGCCGACGCGCACTCCGGAGCCGGCGAGGCCGCGCAGTCGGTCCAGCAGCGGGCGGTCGGTGAGGGCCGGGCTCTCGGGAGTGATCGAGTGGACGAGGTAGGAGTCAGGCGCCGAGCCGAGCGCGTCGAGCGTGAGCGGCCACTGGCGGTCGAGCATCGCGACCGAGTGCTCCTTGCGCTCGTGCACCGGCGCATCCATCGCCCACCCGCCGACGTACTCGTAGCCCCACTTCGACTCGATCGTGAGCGCCGCCCGCCGCTCCGGATGCCGGGCGAGCCAGCCGCCGAGGAACTCCTCCGCGCGCCCGTAGGAGCGCGCGGCGTCGAGGAAGCGGACGCCGGCGTCCCACGCCGCGTCGAGCAGCAGGTGCGTGCGCTCGCGCAGCGCGTCGACGCTCCGCTCGGCCGCGGGGCCGAGGTCGTCGTCGCGCCCTGCCGTGATGTACGCCGGCCGGCCCACGGCCGCCAGCCCGATCCCGAAGCGCTGCATCCCGCCCACGGTACGCCGGTCCCGGAGCTCCGGCAGCCGCTAGCGTCGAGCGGTGACCTCCGCCCTCGACCGCAGCATCCTCCGGCTCGCCGTCCCGGCGCTGGGCTCGCTGGTCGCCGAGCCGCTGTTCCTGCTCACCGACTCCGCCCTGGTCGGCCATCTCGGCGCCGTCCCGCTCGCCGGGCTCGCGCTGGGCGGCACGGTGCTGCAGACGATCGTCGGCCTGATGGTCTTCCTCGCGTACAGCACCACTCCGCGGGTCGGCCGGGCCCTCGGCGAGGGCGACGAGCGGAGGGCCGTGGCGGCCGGGATCGACGGCGGCTGGCTGGCCCTGCTCCTCGGCGCCGGCATCGCCGTGGTGGGCGCGCTGACCGCTCCGGCCGTCGTGGCGCTCTTCGGCGCGGAGCCGGCGGTGGCCGAGGCGGGCGTGCGGTACCTGGCGGTGAGCATGGCCGGGATCCCCGCCATGCTCGGCGTCTTCGCGCTCACCGGGCTCCTCCGCGGCTTCCAGGACACCCGCACTCCGCTGGTGATCGCCGCCGGCGGATTCGCTCTCAACGCCGCTCTCAACGCCGTGCTGATCTACCCGGCCGGCCTGGGGATAACCGGCTCCGCACTGGGGACGGTGATCGCGCAGTGGGCCATGCTCGCGGCCTACGCGGGAGTCGCGCTGCGGCTCGCCCGGAGGGTCGGCGCGCCGCTGCGGCCGCACCTCGCGGGCCTGGCCTCCTCCGCGGGATCCGGCGGCTGGATGCTGCTGCGCACAGCGAGCCTCCGCGCGGCGATCCTGCTCGCGGTCGCGACCGCCACCTCGCTCGGGGCGGAGGAGCTGGGCGCCTTCCAGGTGGCGATGACGCTGTTCTCGACGGTCGCCTTCGCCCTCGACGCGGTGGCGATCGCCGCGCAGGCTCTGCTGGGCCGCCTCCTCGGCGCGGGCGACGCCGAGCAGGCCCGAGCCGTCACGAAACGCTGTGTGACCTGGGGAATCGGTGCGGGTGCAGTGCTCGGAGCGCTGGTCACCGGTCTGAGCGGTGTCCTGCCGTACGTCTTCTCGAGCGACCCGGAGGTGCTGCGGCTGCTGCCCGCGGCGATCGCCGTCGTGGGCCTCACCGCTCCGCTCGGCGGCTACGTCTTCGTGCTCGACGGCGTGCTGATCGGCGCCGGCGACGGCCGCTACCTGGCGCTCAGCGGCCTCGCGAACCTCGCCGTCTTCGTCCCGCTCGCCCTGCTCGCCCCCGCCGCGCCCACCGAATGGCGCCTCCTCGCGCTCTGGCTCGCCTTCGCCGTCGGCTTCCTCGGCGCCCGCGCGGTCACCCTCGGGCTCCGGGTCCGCAGCGACGTCTGGCTCCGCTGACCGCACTCCTCCCCTGTGGAGAAGCCTGTGGACAACTCCGGTCAGCGCGGCGGTGCGCTGGTGTTCCCGCGGTGGAAGACGGCGTGGAAGCAGACCGCCTCCGCCTCCTCGTCGGCCAGGAGCGCGACCGCGGCCCGTCCCGCCGCACGGCCCTTCTCGACCGCGGGCTGGGCCATCGTCGTGAGATCGTACTCGGCCGCGAGACCGGGCACCTGCACGCCGTCGAAGCCGACCACCGAGAGGTCCTCGGGCACGCGCAGCCCGTGCTCCTCCGCCGCGAGGATCACGCCCGCGGCCAGCAGATCGCTCTGCGCGACGACCGCGGTCGGCGGCTCCGCCCCCTCGAGCAGCGTGCGGCCCGCGGCGACGCCCTCGTCGACGGAGCTCGCCGCGGCGGCGACGACCGACGCCTCCGGGAAGACGTCCTGCACGCCGAGGAGGCGGTCGACCGGAGTGATGCTGGGGCTCGAGCGCCAGCCGGGCGGGATCGCGCCGCGGCGGCGGTCCTTCGCGAACGGGAGCGCGACCACCGCGACCCGCTCGTGGCCGAGCTCGCGCAGGTGCTCCGCGAGGGTGCGGCTGGCCTCGCGGTTGTCGAGCGAGATCACGGCGCCGCCCAGCTCCGAGAGGCCCTCGACCACGACGACCGGCACCCCCCGGCGGCGCAGCACGGCGACGGAGTCGTCGACCGACGGGCTGCAGCCGACCAGGATCATCGCGTCGACCGGGGCCGTCGCCAGCAGGCCCGCGCCGTCGCCGGTCTCGGTGAGCAGCAGGATCCCGGCGTCGACCCCGCCGAGCACGTCGGCGATCCCGTCGAGCATGGCGATCTTGATCGGGTCGCGGAACGCGTGCAGCATCCGCTCGTCCACGACGACCCCCACGATCCCCGAGCGGCCGCGGCGGAGCGAGCGCGCCCGCGGGTCGGGGCCGGCGTAGTCGAGCTCGGACGCCGCGCGCAGCACCCGCTCCTTCGTGGCCTCCGAGACGGGGCCGGAGCCGCTGAAGACCAGCGAGGCGGTGGAGGGGGACACTCCGGCCCGGCTCGCGACGCGGGCGAGCGTCGGCCGGGGGCTCTTGCGGGGTTCCACGTTCCTCCTCGTGGGGGCGGCGCGCTCGTCATCGGTTGACCGTCCCCGGGGTTCCGGATAGCTTAGACCGGCTCGCTTCGAATCGATTCGACCGTGCCTCTCGATCCGGTGTCCGGATCCCGCCCGCACCAGGAGAACCGCCATGACCTCGACGTCCGCGCTCACGCGCCCGCAGCTGGTCGCCTGGCGCAACGCCGTCTTCACGATCTTCGTCCTCAGCGGGATCTCGATCGCCACCTGGGTCTCGCGCACCCCCGCCATCCGCGACGAGCTCCAGCTCTCGACCGCCGGAGTGGGCCTGCTGATCCTCTCGATGTCGATCGGCGCGATCGTCGGACTCGCGTTCTCGACGCCGGTCATGGGCGCGATCGGCGCCCGGCGCGGCATGGCGCTCGGCCTCACCGTCTCGGCGGCGGGGCTCGCGGTGCTGGGCGTCTCGGCCGACGTCATCGGCGTCCTCCCCGCCGCCTTCGCCGGCATGGCGATGCTCGGCTTCGGCAACGGTGCGGTCGACGTGATGATGAACGTCGAGGGAGCGGCCAACGAGAAGGCCTTCGGCAAGACGCTCCTGCCGCTGTTCCACGCCTTCTTCAGCCTGGGCACCGTGGCCGGCGCGCTGATCGGCGCGGGCGCCTCCGCCCTGGCCGTGCCCGTCGCCGTCCACCTCGGCGCGATCGCCGTGGTGATCGCCGTGACCGCGGTGATCGCGATCCGCTTCGTCCCGGTCCGCGAGGAGCTCGACACCTCCGGCGCGGCGACCACGGTGAAGCCGCCGGTCCGCGAGCGCGTCGCCGCCTCCCTCGGCGTCTGGCGCGACGGCCGCCTCGTCCTCATCGGCCTGATCATGCTGGGCATGGCCTTCGCCGAGGGCTCCGCGAACGACTGGCTGACCCTGGCGATGGTCGACGGCCACGGCACCGACAAGACGACCGCCGCCGTCGTGTTCGGCGTGTTCGTCGCCGCCATGACGGTCGGACGCGTGATCGGCGGACCCGTGCTCGACCGCTTCGGCCGCGTCCCGGTGCTGCGCGCCTCCGCCGGGCTCGCGATCGTCGGCATCCTGCTGTTCATCCTCGCCCCGGTCGACGCGCTCGTCGTCATCGGCGCGGTCGCCTGGGGTCTGGGCTGCTCGCTCGGCTTCCCGGTGGGCATGTCGGCCGCGGCGGAGGGGCCGCACTCGGCCGCCCGCGTCAGCGCGGTGGCGATGCTCGGCTACGTCGCGTTCCTGGTCGGACCGCCGGCGATCGGCTTCCTCGGCGAGCACTACGGACTGCTGAACGCCCTCTTCCTGGTGCTGGCCCTGGTGGTCGTGGCCGGGCTCGCCTCCCCCGCCGCCCGCAGCCGGCGGAGCTGACCGCCCCGCTCCACGCGCCTCCGCAAGCCCCCGTGGGGCCCGGGCGCCCTGGCGCGCCTCCCCCTAGGCTTCCCAGGACGGCGGTGGAGGGGGAGCGGATGCGGTACCGAGCGCGCGACGGCGCCCTGCTCCACGTCGACGAGCACGGAGCCGGTCAGGGGCGGCCCCTGGTGGTCGTCCCCGGTGAGCCGGAGCGCCACCCCTCCTACCTCGGCTCGTTCGCCTCGATCGCCTGCACGCGCCGCGTCCTCGTGCTGCACCCGCGCGGAGTGGGCGGCTCCGCGGAGCTGCCTCCCGCTCCCCCGGCCACGACGGCCGCCGACGTGGAGGACCTCCGCCGCCACCTCGGCGTCGACGAGCTCGATCTCGCCGCGCACGACTCCGGCTGCCGCGCCGTCCTGCTCGCCGCCGTAGACGCGCCCGAGCGCGTCGCCCACCTGCTCCTGATCGCCCCCGGCACCGCCTGGCTCGGGATCGACGACCGGGCTGCCGGTCACACGACTCCCGCCGGCTCCGACGACACCGCGGCGATCCGCGACGCTCTGCAGCGCCTCGACTGCCCCGCAGTCGTCCTCGGCGGCGAGGACGATCCGGTGACGGGCATCGCAGCCCTGGAGGCGCTCACCGCGCTCCTGCCGCAGGCGAGCCTGGCCGTCATCGAGTCGAGCGGCCACTACCCGTGGGCGGAGGCGCCGGCCGAGTTCGCGGTCGCGCTGCGCGCCTCGCTCTCGGTGCCGCCGCCCGCTCCTCCGCTCGGCCGCCGGCCTCCCGTCGCCGCGCACTGAGCCGGGAGCCCGCCGGGGCCGTGCCGTCTATCCTCGACGGGTGCGTCTCGTCATCGCGCGCTGCTCCGTCGACTACACCGGCCGTCTCAGCGCCCACCTCCCGCTCGCCACCCGCCTCCTGCTCGTCAAGGCCGACGGGAGCGTCCTCATCCACTCCGACGGCGGCTCCTACAAGCCGCTGAACTGGATGAGCCCGCCCTGCACGCTGATCACGGGCGAGCCCGACGAGGAGGCGCGCACCGCGGGAGTGACGCAGCAGTGGACCGTCGCGCACCGCAAGACCGGCGACGCTCTCGTCGTCTCGATCCACGAGGTGCTGCACGATTCGGCGCACGAGCTCGGCGTCGATCCGGGACTCGTGAAGGACGGAGTGGAGTCGCATCTCCAGCGCCTTCTCGCCGAGCAGATCGGCCTCCTCGGAGAGGGGCACACTCTCGTCCGGCGCGAGTACATGACCGCGATCGGCCCGGTCGACATCCTCGCCCGCGATTCCTCGGGAGCCGCCGTCGCCGTCGAGATCAAGCGCCGCGGCGAGATCGACGGAGTCGAGCAGCTCACCCGCTATCTCGAGCTGATGAATCGCGATCCGCACCTCTTCCCGGTGACGGGAGTCTTCGCCGCTCAGGAGATCAAGCCGCAGGCGCGGACTCTCGCCGAGGACCGCGGAATCCGCTGCGTGGTGCTCGACTACGAGGCCATGCGCGGCACCGACGACTCCCACACGCGCCTGTTCTGACAGGCACGGCGACAGGCACGGCGAAGGCCCCCGCGATCGGATCACGGGGGCCTTCCGCTCACCGGGCGCGAGGCCCGGGAATGCGGCGTCTCACCGGGCCGAGAGCCCGGCGGCCGCTACTTGTGGGCGGCCTGGTAGGCGGCCTGGACCTCGGAGGGGATGCGTCCGCGGTCGGAGACGGGGTGGCCGTTGGCGTTCGCCCACTCGCGGATGGCCTTGAGCTGCTTGGGGTCGCTCTTGGAGGCGGTCGCGACGCTCGTGGCGGCCGCGGGGCGCGAGCCGACGCGGCGGGCGCTCGAGACGAACTTCTCGAGCGCCGAGTGGAGCTCGGCGATGTTGTCGGGGCCGAGATCGATCTCGTAGTTGGCGCCCTCGATGCTGAAGCGGACGGTACCGCCGTCACCGGAATCGATAAGGGTTCCGTCGATATCGTCGACAAGCGTGATCTTCTGGGCCACTTTTCCTCCTGGAGTTCGCGGGACCGGACTGTCTCGACCCGGACCGGGAGAGACATTACCCCCTTTCACAATCGAGTGCGCCATGAATGGCGCCATTCGTCCCTTTCTCGCGCCATGTCGAGGGGAATGTTCAGGATAAGCGGAGGCAATCACGGCTGAATCGAGCTGTTCGCCACCAGCCGTCGAATAGAGGACACGGTGTCCGCAGACGGCCGTAACGATTCCGGACACCGATCGCGCGCATTCCCGGGAACCGGTCCCGGCGATTCCGATCACGCCCCGGTCTTCGTTAGCGTGGAGTCATGGCACGACGAGGCGGACCCCCTGCACGCCCGGCGCGACCCGGTCCGTACCGCAATGCGGAGGCTCGGGAAGCACTGGAGGCGCTCGTCGCCGCTCCCACCGCCGAGGCCGTCGACCGGCTGCTCGAGGCCTGCCTCGACGGCTCCCTCGTGGTCGACGTCACGGGCTCCCAGCCCGGAGGCGTGCCGCACGTCCGCACCGTCGCGACGACCACCGGGGAGCAGGTCCTGCCGCTGTTCACCTCCACGGACGAGGTGCGCACCGCGGTCCCCCGGCAGCAGCATCCGCGGGTGCAGATGCTGGTCCTCCCCGGACGCGAGGCCTTCGCGCTGATCCGCACCGCCGACTTCGTCGCCGTGCAGCTCGACCCCGGCTCGATCGCCCAGGTCGTCACCCGTTCGTTCGTCGAACGGGCTCTGGACGCCGAACGGCCGTAGAGTGTGGCCCCCGGCGGGGCAGCGCCGGCGTCACCCCGTCCTCCGAGGTCAGGAGCCCGCCATGTCCGACACGACCCTCGCCGCCACCGGCCTCGACGCGCGCGCCGGCACCTGGTCCTGCATCCTCTTCGACCTCGACGGCACGATCACCGACTCGGCCCCCGGCATCACCGGCACCCTCGTCGAGACCTTCGTCGAGCTGGGCCGCCCCGTGCCCGCTCCGGCCGAGCTGCTGGCCTACGTCGGCCCTCCGCTGCTCGAGGCGTTCCGCGAGCTCGGCGGGATGACCGTCGAGGAGGCACAGGCCGCGCTCGTGGTCTACCGCCGCCGCTACAACGCGGGCGGACTGTTCGACTCCTCGGTCTACCCGGGGCTGCCCGAGGTGCTGGCGCGCATCGCCGAGGCCGGCGTGCCGCTCTCGCTCGCGACCTCCAAGCCGGAGTCGGCGGCCACGCGCATCCTCGAGCACTACGGCCTGGCGCAGTACTTCACGGTGATCTGCGGCGCCTCCGAGGACGAGGTCCGCAGCGCCAAGGCCGACGTCGTGGAGGAGGCGCTGCGCCGGCTCCGCGAGCTCGGCGTCGACCTCTCGGCGCCGGTGATGGTGGGCGACCGCGAGCACGACGTGCAGGGCGCCGCCGCCCACGGCGTGCCGACGATCATGGTCGAGTGGGGCTACGGATCGCCGCTCGAGGCGGTCGGGACGATCGCGCTGGTGTCCGGCGCCGAGGAGCTCGCGGACCTCCTGCTCCCGTGACCTGCGTACGATGAGGGCATGACTGGTCTGGGCGTCGTCCTCTCGTTCGTGCTGTTCCTCGGCGGGATCCTCGTTCTCGGCAACTCGTTCCTGCTGCCCGACATCGCCGGATTCCTCTTCGTCGGCGGCATCCTGATGATCTCGGGATCGCTCGCCGTCGCGTTCCACGTCCTGCCGAAGTCGCAGTAGCCGGGTCGCTCCGGGCGGCCGCCTCCGCGGCTCGCCGCTCCGCTCAGCCCAGCGTGCTCGCGTCGAGGTTGATGACTGCATTGATGTAGACCGCCTCGCCGGCTCCGGCGATCGTCGGGTTCATCCGGAGCAGCTGCTGCACCGGGATCCCGAAGCGCTGCGCGATGTCGAAGAACGTGTCGCCCTGCACCACGGTGTAGCTCACGATGTCCCCCTCCCCATCGCGGGTCGGCTCGCCGTTCGCCCCGGGAACCGCGCCGTTGTCGACCGCGAAGGCGGTCTCGGGGATGTCCGGTGTCGCGTTCGGCGTGAAGGTGACCGTCGCCTCGGGGACCGGCGCGAAGACCGTGGCCGTCGCTTGCGGGAGCGCCGCCGTGACGGTCGGGTCCGGCACCGGAGTCGGCGTCGCCGTGGCGAACACGGTGACCGTGACCGTCGGAGCCGGAGCGGGCGCCGAGCACCCCGCGAGCGCGAGCACACCGGCCAGTGCCGTCGCTCCGATGACCGTCCTGCGCATGTCCCCCGCCCTCCGCACGCCCCGCGGCGCCCGCTCCACCCTAGGAGACGGGGCGGCCGGGGGCACGTGCGCTGTCGCAGGAGGCCGGTGTGCGGATCCACCGTCGTGGAGGGAGCTCCGCGGTCGTCCGGGCCGGGTCGGCCTCACCGGGACCGGGTCACGACGGGGGCTCGGGGAGCAGGCGCAGCCCGCCGCCGCTGTTCGCCGCGTCCATCAGGAGCTCGACCCAGGTCGGGTTGATCGTCGGTTGCCGGCTCCCCGCGAAATGGAACTGCAGGGCGATGTTCGGGTTCATCCAGAAGGAGTGGCGGCCGCGCGCGCCCTCGGGCATCGAGTCGAGGGTGAGGCTGAAGCGCTCGTCGCGGCGGAACTTCGCGTAGATCACGATCTGGAGGTGGGCCAGGGTCCGGTCCTCGATCTCGATGACGGCGGGAGGAGTGCCGTAGAGGAATTGACCCATGCCGCCAGACTATAGGCCCCTCGGCTTATTACTAGTCCGTCTAGCTATTTCGCCTCGGAGGGTTCCGCCGGGTCGGCTTCGTCCGTATCGTGCCCGTCGCCGTGCTCCGCGTCGATCTCGTCGACGGCCGCGCTCATCCGGCGGAGAAAGTTGACGACGACCTCGGCCTCGGGGGCGTCCAGGTCCTCGGCGATCTCGAGCATCCGGCGGTGCATCTCCTGGAGCGTGGCGCGCACCTCGTCGTCGCTGTCGACGGTCGCCTCCACGACGATCCCGCGCCGGTCGGTCGGGTTGGGCTTGCGCACGAGGTGGCCGCTGCGGACCAGGCGGTCGATGAGGACCGTGGTCGACGCGGACGAGATGGAGAGGTGCGAGGCCAGGTCCTTGCCGGTCACCAGCTCGCCCTTGCGCTGCTGGCGGAGCAGGTACTGGATGGCGATCAGGTCCGTCTCGCCCATCGCCATCCGCTCACGCGTGCGGCGGCGCATCGAGACCTCGGAGACGCGGTACGTGCGCATCGCGCTCAGCACCTCGACAGCGCGGCGGGTGGACGACTCGTCCGGGTACCAGTACCCGGCGCCGCTCCGCAGGCTCGTGTCGCTCATCCGCACATCCTAGACCGGCTGATCACCAGGCCGTCTAGCGAGTCGCCCGCGCCTACGCTGGACCGGTGACCGCCACCCTCGTCGCCAAGGGCCTCTCCGGAGGCTATGCGCACCGCACCCTGTTCGACGAACTCGACCTGACGGTCGCCCCCGGGGACGTGGTGGGCGTCGTGGGGGCGAACGGAGCCGGCAAGTCGACTCTCCTGCGCATCCTCGCGGGCGAGACGGCTCCACTCGAGGGCTCCGTCGTTCTCTCGCCGGGCGACGCCTTCGTCGGCTGGCTGCCGCAGGAGCACGAGCGCCGCGAGGGCGAGACCGTCGCCGGCTACATCGCGCGCCGCACCGGCTGCGCCGAGGCCTCCGCCGAGCTCGACACCGCCGCCTCCGCCCTGGCCGATCCCGATCCCGACGGCTCGATCGCCGACCGCTACGCCCTCGCGCTCGACCGCTGGCTCGCGAGCGGCGCGGCCGACCTCGACGAGCGCACCCCGGTCGTCCTGGCCGACCTGGGCCTGTCGCTCGGAGCCGCGGCCGCCTCCTCGACGATGACCTCCCTCTCCGGCGGGCAGGCGGCGCGGGTGGGCCTCGCGGCGCTGCTGCTCTCGCGCTTCGACGTGGTGCTGCTCGACGAGCCGACCAACGACCTCGACCTCGACGGCCTGGAGCGCCTGGAGGCCTTCGTCCGCGGACTCCGCGGCGGCGCGGTCCTCGTGAGCCACGATCGCGAGTTCCTCGCCCGCAGCGTCACCCGCGTGCTCGAGCTCGATCTCGCGCAGGGCACCAACCGGGTCTACGGAGGCGGCTACGACGCGTTCCTGGAGGAGCGCGAGACCGCGCGGCGCCAGCGCCGCGAGAAGTACGAGGACTTCGCCGAGCAGAAGGCCGACCTGGTCTCCCGCGCCCGCACCCAGCGGGAGTGGTCGAGCCAGGGCGTGCGCAACGCGATGAAGAAGGCCCCCGACAACGACAAGATCCGCCGCAAGGCCTCGGCGGAGTCGAGCGAGAAGCAGGCGCAGAAGGTGCGCCAGATGGAGAGCCGGATCGCGCGGCTCGAGGAGGTCGAGGAGCCGCGCAAGGAGTGGCAGCTCGCCTTCACGATCGGCAGCGCCCCGCGCTCGAGCTCGGTCGTCTCGACGCTGAACGGCGCGGTCGCCCGCCGCGGCGCCTTCACGCTCGGGCCGGTGTCGCTCCAGGTCGACGCGGGCGACCGGATCGGCATCACCGGGCCCAACGGCGCCGGCAAGTCGACGCTGCTGTCGCTCCTCCTCGGCCGCGCCGAGCCGGAGGAGGGCGGCGCCTCCCTCGGAGCGAGCGTGGCGATCGGCGAGATCGATCAGGCCCGCGGGATGCTCGCCGCCGAGGTGCCGCTCGCGGACGCGTTCGAGGCGCTGGTGCCCGAGTGGCCGACCGCCGAGGTCCGCACGCTGCTGGCGAAGTTCGGGCTGAAGGCCGACCACGTCGGCCGCCGCGTCGGCGAGCTCTCGCCGGGCGAGCGGACGCGGGCCGCCCTGGCGCTCCTCCAGGCCCGCGGCACGAACCTCCTGGTGCTCGACGAGCCGACCAACCACCTCGACCTCGTCGCCATCGAGCAGCTGGAGGAGGCGCTCGAGGCGTACGAGGGCACCCTGCTGCTGGTCACCCACGACCGGCGGATGCTCGAGACGGTGCAGCTGACGCGGCACTGGCACGTCGAGGCGGGCGTCGTCACGGAGGCGTGACGCCCGCCGCCGCGTCAGTCCCCGGAGGCGCGGGCCGCCTCGTCCTCGCGCCAGCCGGCCTCCTTCTGCACGTACTCGTTGTCGGCGAACTCCGCGAAGTCGCTCTCGTCGGTGATCCGGCGCACTTCGAGGCGGTTGCCGGGCACCAGCGGGCAGCGCAGCGCCCACTCGCGGGCCTGCTCCTTGGAGTCGACCCCGATGATCCAGAAGCCGTTGAAGAGCGACTCGGTCGGGCCGTAGGCGCCGTCGACGACGGTCGGCGGCTCGGAGGAGAAGTCGACCACGAAGCCGGAGGAGGCGACGTCGTCGGCCAGGCCGTCGCCCGAGAGCAGCACGCCCGCCTCGATCATCGCCTCGTTGTACTGCCCCATCCGGGTGATGATCTCGTCGAACGGGATCGAGGCGTAGGCCTCCTTCGCCGCATCGGTCGCGCGCATGATCAGCATGTACTTCATCGGGTCTCCCTGGGGTCGGTGCGCGGGGGCGCAGGGCCTACTCTGGCCCATCCGGGGTGCCGGCGGAACGGTGGGTCCCGAGCGTCTGCGCCACGGGGGCGAGCGCGGAGCGACGGACCTTGCCCGCGTCGCTCCGAACGGGCTCGTGCACGATCCGGAGGGCCCGGAGGCGCCGCTCAGCGCCCAGCTCGGCGTTCGCCCGAGCGAGCAGACCGGCCGGGTCCACGCCAGCGTCGCCCACGTCGACGACCGCCTCCACCGCCTGCCCCAGCTCCGTGTCCGGCACGCCGAAGGCGACCGCCCCGCGGACTCCGGGCAGGGCCTCCAGCACCCGCTCGACCTCGGCCGGCCAGACGCTCACTCCGCCCCGGAGGATCAGATCGTCGGCGCGGTCGACCACCCAGAGCCACCCGTCCCCGTCGACGCGGCCGACGTCGCCGAGGGTGTCCCAGCCCTCCTCCGTCCGCCGCGAGCCCGCGCCGAGGTAGCGGTAGGCGGGGGCCTCGCCGCGGTGCAGCCAGATGCGGCCGAGCTCGCCGGTCGGAGCCTCCGTGCCGTCCTCCCGCAGGATGCGCAGGGTCGTCCCGCTGATCGGCCGTCCGACACTGCCCGGGTGCTCCAGCCACTCCCGGCCCGTGATCATCGTCAGTCCGTTCGACTCGCTGCCCGCATAGACCTCGACCACCCGCTCCGGGCCGAGCCAGCCGATCAGCGCCCGCTTGTCGGCGGGCGCGCAGGGCGCTCCGAGGTGCAGCACCGTCGCGAGCGAGGACACGTCCGCCCCCGACCGCTCGGGCGCAGCCAGCAGGCGGCGGATCGTGGTCGGGACGAGCAGGGTCCAGGTGACGCGGTGCTCCTCGATCGCCGCGAGGACCCGGGCGGCGTCGAACCGCGGCAGCAGCACCAGGCGCTGCCCGGTCATCAGCCCGCGGAAGGCGTAGGTGAAGGTCGCCGAGTGCATCAGCGGGCCGCTCACCAGCTGCACGCCCTCGCGCGGCAGGAACGGCGCGACCGGCGCGTCCGGATCCAGCAGCGCCGGGCCCGCGGCCAGCACCACCTTCGGCCGCCCCGTGCTGCCGGAGGAGGTGGGCGCCTTCCAGGACGAGGCCCACCGGTCCTCGAGCGAGCCGGCCGGCACCTCCGGCCCGGGCCGCCAGTCGCCCGCGCGCCACGGGACAGCGGAGGAGGAGGGCGCGCCGATGACGAGCGCCGGCCGCGCGATCCGCTCCACCTCGGCGCGCTCCGCCGCCGACAGCCCGGTCGAGACCGGCTGCGGCACGGCGCCCGCCTTCCAGACCGCCGCGCAGACGACGAGCGCGTCCAGCGAGTTCGAGAGCGAGACGGTGACGAGGTCGTCGGTCCGGACGCCGAGATCGCGGTAGGCGCGGGCGAGGCGGGTGCTCTCGCGGTCGAGCTCCCCCGCCGTCAGCGCGCCCTCGTCGGCCACGGCGACGATCCGGTCGGGATCGGCGTCGGCGAGACCGGTGACGATGCGCGAGATCGACCGGCGGGTCACCGGCGGCGCCCGATCGTTTCCAGGCGGCAGGACGGAGTCATCCGGGCACGCCTGCTCGCGCGGATCCCGGCCCGTCCGGAGGAGTTCCTCCTGAGCTCTGAACCGAGCCGTCGAGCACCCGCTCGTAGAACCGCAGATGCGCGGCCGCGACGTCGTCCCAGGAGTGCGAGGCGGCCAGGGCCCGGCCGTCCGGCGAGGGCAGCGTCAGGGCCTCCTCCAGCGCGTCGGCGAAGGAGGCGGGGTCCCGCCCGTAGCGGACCGCGTCCCCGAACACCTCGTGGATCACCGGCAGCTCCCGCGCCACGACCGGCACCCCCGCGGCGAGCGCCTCCATCGCCGCCAGCCCGAACCCCTCCTTCACCGAGACGAAGCCCAGCGCGGAGGCGCCGGCGACGAGCGGAGCGAGCCTCTCCTCCGGAACGGTGCCGAGGATCACCGGAGCGATCCCGAGCTCGGCCGCCCTCCGGTCGAAGGCAGCCCGGTACTCGCGGTAGTCGAACAGGGTCTCGCCGCCGCCGAACACCAGCGCGACGTCGTGGCCGCGCTCGCGCAGCAGAGCCCACGCCTCGAGCAGCTCGATGCTGCCCTTCCGCGGCTCGATGCCGCCGAGGGCGAGGAGGTACGGGCCGAGCTCGGCCCGCCACCCCCCGGTCAGCGGATCGTCGACGGCGGCCGCGAACCGCGCCGCGTCGACACCGTTCGGGATCACGTCGGTCAGCAGCCCCCAGCCGGCGCGCACCTCCTCGGCGACCGCAGCGGACACGCACAGCCGGGTCAGGGGGAGCCGGACGGCGCGGTCGTGGCAGGCGCGCAGCTCCGGGGTGGTGAAGTCGTCCAGGTGGTGGATCGTGCGGATCGGCGCGAGTCCGGCGGCGAGCGCCGCGTTGGCCGAGATGCAGTCCTGCGCGTGGACGACCGGGGCGTCCTCGCCCCGCAGGGCCTCGGCCATCGCGGCGATGGACCGGACGATGCGGGCGCCGACCGGCTCGCCCTCGCGGTGCGGAAAGGGCACCACCCGCACGGTCACGCACGGATCGACGGGGCGGAAGAAGGAGTCGTCGCCGCCCCGGGCGAGCGTGCGCACCGTGACGTCGTGTCCGGCGCGCGCGAGCGCCTCGGCGAGGGCGAGGGTGTGCACCACCCCGCCGCGCGGCCGGGTGGAGTAGGTCAGCAGGCAGATCCGCATCTCAGCTCCGGTAGGCGTGCTCCGCGCGGTCGCGGAGGTGGTGCATCGTGCGGCGGGCGCGGGCGACGGAGCCGGCGACGTCAGCGGAGGCGAGCGCGAGCCCGCCCTTCGCCCAGGTCTTCGCGATGATCTCTCCCGCCGGATCCACGACCTTCGCCTGCCCGAGGAACCGCAGGCCGCCGAGCACGCCGGTCTGGTTCGAGGAGACGAGGTAGACCTGGTTCTCGGCGGCGCGGGCGCAGTCGTAGAGATCGAACAGGTGGGCCTGGCGGTCGTTGCGGATCCGATCGGAGCGGTCGGTCACGCTCGCGGGCCACGCGCTGAGGCAGGCCAGCACCTCCGCGCCGTCGAGGGCCAGCGAGCGCGAGGACTCCGGGAAGGTCTTGTCGAAGTCGATCAGCATCCCCATCCTCCCGATCGGCGAGTCGAAGGCGGCGAAGCCGCGACCCGGCAGGTACGCCTCGGACTCGCCCAGCGGCAGGTGGACCTTGCGGTGCGTGCCGATCACGCGCCCGCCGTGCACGCAGACCGCGGTGTCGTAGCGGACCTCGCGACCGCCCTCGAGCGCGCGCTCCGCGATCCCGAAGCACACGGTGAGATCGCCCGCCAGCTCGGCCACGCGGGCGACCTCCGGCCCATCGAGCTCGAGGCTCGGCGGCAGGTCCGGCCCGGGGTGCTGGAGGTCGAGCAGGTAGCCGCCGAGGGTCGCGTCCGGGAGCACGAGCAGGTCGACCGAGCGCTCGCGGGCGTGAGCGATGATGCCGGCGAGCTTGGCGAGGGTGCGGTCGATGTCGCGACCGAAGTGCGCTGCGACCGCACCCATCACCGTCTCCGTCATGCGAGGAGGCTATCCGGCGAGATCCGGCTCGCGCTCCCGAGCGAAGCGCCCCGCCTCGCGCACTCGCCGGACCTCCTCCGCCAGGTGCCCCGCATCGCGGGCGATCGCCTCGAAGCGGCCGGACCCCCAGGTGTGCAGCCACGGCAGCCCGAGGAACGACAGGCCCGGCACGCTCGTCACTCCGCGCTGGTGGGTGGGATGGCCGGCGCCGTCGAACACGCCGATCTCGACCCAGCGATAGTCGGAGCGGAACCCGACCGCCCAGACGACGCTGCCGATGCGCGCGAGGTCGAGCCCGGTCGCCTCGGACTCCGGCCGCCAGACCGGACGGCAGCGGTCCTCCTCGGGAGCGTCGATGCCGTGCGCCGCGATGTAGCGGTCGATGTCGTCCTTGATCGACTCCGCGACCGAGTCCGCGTAGTCGAGCGACGCCTCCGCCGTGGGGGCGAAGCGCAGCCGGGACCCCTCCACCCCGGCCAGTCGGCCGTAGAGGTGCATCCCGTCGCGGGCGAAGGCGCGCAGGTCGATGTCCCGCCCGCCCCCGCGCCCCGTCACGTAGTGGTTGGTCGACTCCCGCTTGGTGAGCCCGCCGACCTGCGCGTGGACGGGCACGTCGTACACGCCCATGTCCTGGAGCCAGGCGACGCAGTCGCGGCCCCGGTAGAAGCGCGCCACCCGCGGCGCGCTGCCGAGGGCGAGGTGGACCTCGCGCCCGGCGAGGAAGAGGTCCTCGGCGATCTGCGCGCCCGACTGCCCGGAGCCGACGACGAGCACGCCGCCGGGCGGGAGCGCCTCCGGCGAGCGGTAGTCGGCGGAGTGGAGCTGCAGCACGTCCGACGGCAGCCGCGCGGCGACGGCGGGGAGGACCGGGCGGTGGTAGCCGCCGGTCGCCACGACGACCTGGTCGGCCGTGATCGCGCCCGCGCTCGTGATCAGCTCGAAACCTCCCCCGGCGCGCTCGCGGAGCCGGCTCACCTCCACGCCCTCGACCACGGGGGCGTCGAAGCTCTGCGCGTAGCGGCGCACCCACGCGTGCACCTCGTCGCGCGTCATGAATCCGTCCGGGTCCGGCCCGTCGTAGGGGTACCCGGGGAGGCGGCACTGCCAGTTCGGCGTGACGAGGGTGAAGGCGTCCCAGCGGCGGTCGATCCAGTCGTGGCCGATGGTCGCGCGCTCGAGCACGACGTGCTCGATGCCGTCGTCGACCAGGTGCCGGCTGATCGAGAGCCCGGCCTGCCCGCCTCCGACCACCGCGACCTCGACGTGGCGCCCGGGCTCGATAGCGGCGCTCACGGCCGCACCCGCTGCCCGGCCGGAGCGGGCGGCTCCATCGCGAGCACCCTGACCGTGCCGCCCTCGAAGCGCTGCGCCGTGCGGAGGATGTCGGACTCCTGCTGCATCGCGGAGGTGCAGGCGAACCCGAACCGCTCCCGCACCCGGTCCGACGCGATGCGCAGCGCCTCACTCGAACGGGCGACGAAGTCCTCGAGCGAGTAGGCGGTCCCGGTCCCGAGGAACTCGTGCACGACCAGGCTCGGCGAGTAGCAGCGCTCCTCCGAGCCGTCCGGCCAGCGGACGTGGAAGGTCATCTCAGGCATGGACGAGTCCTCCGTTCCAGACCCGGTCGATGTCGTAGGCGTCGGGCCGCCGGTCGCGCAGGTGGAACATCCCGCCGCGCATCGCCTCGAAGGCGCCGCGCACGTCGATGTCGGCGACGGCCATGCCTGCTCCGAGCAGCGTCGTCGCGAGCACGTTGCCGCCGGGATCGACGACCTTCGCGTTCCCGACGTAGCGGAGCGAGCCGAAGGTCCCCGACTGGTTCGAGGCGAGCCAGAACACCTGATTGTCGAGGGCGCGGGCGATGTCGAACTGATTGAACCGGTACGTCCAGCGGTCCTCCTGCAGGTTCTCGGCCGTCGCCGTCCGAGCGGCCGGCCACGCCGAGAGCGAGGCGATGATCTCGGCGCCGTCCAGCGCCATCGACCGCGCCGCCTCGGGGAACGCCTTGTCGTAGCAGATCTGCAGGCCCACCCGGCCGACCGGCGTCTCGAAGGTGCCGTAGCCCGGGCCCGGCGAGTACGAGAGGTGCTCGCCCAGCGGCTGGTGCACCTTCCGGTAGCTGCCGTAGACCTGCCCGCCGTCCAGGAGCGCGGCCGCGTTGTAGCGGGTCTCGCCGTCGTCGTCGAGCTCGCAGAAGCCGATCGCCACCACCAGGTCGCCGACGATCTCCTGCACCCGCCGCAGCTCCGGCCCGTCCAGGCGCACCGCCGGCGGGAGGGAGCGGCGGGTGGTGGCGACCGTGTCGCCGTGGTTGCCGAGCGAGGAGAGGTAGCCGCCGATCGCGGCCTCGGGGAGCACCAGGAAGCGCACTCCCCTCTCGCGGGCCTCCTCGGCCAGGGAGGCGATGAGCGCGTAGTTCTGATCCAGGTCGCGGGTGAAGTTCGCCGCGACCGATCCGACGAGGGTCATCGCGATCGCCTACAGGTTGTAGGTGGAGTTGATGATCGCGCCCTTGCGGGCGTAGTGGATGAGCGCGTCCTGCACGTCGAGCGGGTGGCAGGGGATGCAGCCCTCGATCAGGTCCTCCTCGCGGAGGCCGTGGAGCGCCATGCCGAACCGGCAGACGAAGACGCGGTTCCCCTCCTGGATGAAGGTCTCGATGGCGTTGTTGAGGTTCTGCTCGCCGGGGAATCCGGAGTCGCCGACCGTCGGGAAGCCGCGGGTGGCCATCGCGTTGATGGTGCCGGGCCCGTAGAAGTAGAGCGCGGACTCGTAGCCCTTCCGCGCCGCGCGGGTGGCCTGGAGCACTGCGACGAAGCTGACCGAGGACTCGTGGGCGATGCCGTGCACGAGGGTCAGGTACGACTCCCCGGGCTCGGCCTGGTAGTCGGGGAAGACCTTGGTGGAGCCGTAGAGGTTGCTGCCCTTCGGGAGCGCCGGGTGGGCGATCTCGGAGCGCGACATCTCGATGTTGGCGCTGACCTGGTCTTCGATCTCCTGGGAGACGGACATGGTTCCTCCTGGTGTCGGTCCGCCGAAGCGGCGTGCGAGTGCATGGCTCCGGCGGGATGCGCTGAGACGACGCGGGACGACGTCCGCCGGGGTGGAGCAGTGGTGCGGAGTGGAACGCGTCCAGTCAACGGCCGGGATGTTTCGGAGTGGTTTCCACCGGAAGAAGCTCCCGTGACGGCGGATCCGTAACGAGACCGCGTTCCTCCCGTCACGAGGGCGAAACACGAGGCGCCTTGACTGGGGGGTGAGACGACCGCACCGACATCCCGGCCGCCGCTGTGCGCGGCCCGTCCGGCCCGCTCCGCGGTGCCACGAAGGAGTCCTCGTGACCGATCTCCGCAGTCCCTCCCCCGCGTCCTCGCCGCCGGCAACCGGTGCGGCGCACCCGGCCGCCGGCCCGCACCCGGTCGGCGGGGCGCACTCCCCGGGCGGGGCGCACTCGACCGGGATCCGCCGCACCGGCCCCTCCGCCCTCCGCACTCGCGTCGACATCGCCCTGCAGGGCATCCGCGTCGAGGCACCGGTGCACCGCGAGGCCGGCGCCGGCCCGAGCGACGACGGGCACGTGATGCTCGGCGGCCTGGGCGCCGCGATCCCGGTGAACCCCGACAGCCCCTACGTGGTGAGCGGGAACCGCCTCCTGCTCGAGGGCGCCGACATCGGCCTGGACGTGACTCCCGTCCGCCGCCCGCGCTTCTACGATCTCGACACCGCCGACGGCGTCTCCTACGAGAAGATCGCCCGGCTGCACGGCCGTGACATCCTCGCGACCACCGTCGTCCAGACCTGCATGCGCTATGACGAGGCGGAGCGCTGCCGCTTCTGCGCGATCGAGGCCTCGCTCGAAGCCGGTGCGACCATCGCGGTCAAGACCCCGGCCCAGCTCGCCGAGGTCGCGGAGGCGGCGGTCCGCCTCGACGGCGTGCGCCAGATGGTGATGACCACCGGCACCTCCAAGGGCCGCGACCGCGGAGCGGCCCACCTCGCGCGCTGCGTCCGCGCGGTGCTCGCGGCGGTCCCCGGGCTGCCGATCCAGGTGCAGTGCGAGCCGCCCTCCGACGTCTCGGCGCTGCAGGCGCTGAAGGACGCGGGCGCCGTCTCGATCGGCATCCACGTGGAGTCGATGGACGACGCGGTGCGGCAGCGCTGGACCCCGGGCAAGGCGCGGGTCAGCCTGGACGAGTACCGCTGGGCGTGGCGCGAGGCAGTGCGGATCTTCGGCCGCAACCAGGTCTCGACCTACCTCCTGGTGGGCCTCGGCGAGGACCCGGACGAGCTGGTCACGAGCGCCCGCGAGCTGATCGGGATGGGGGTCTACCCCTTCGTGGTGCCCTTCCGTCCGCTGCGCGGGACCCTGGCGACCGAGGTCGACCACGTGCTCCCGCCGGCCGGGTCACTGCTGGAGCGGGTCAGCGCCGAGGTCGCCGCGCTCCTGATCGAGGCCGGGATGCTGAGCAGCGGGCAGAGTGCGGGCTGCGCGGCGTGCGGGGCCTGCGGCGTCCTGAAGACGGCCGGCGCCTGATGGTGGAGCTCTCGATCCTCGAGGGTGTTCGGGTCGCGCCTGCGTTCACGGTGGTGCGGGCGGAGGAGCGCGAGCTCGCCGCGCACCGGGCCCTGCGGCGCGAGGTCTTCGTCGCCGAGCAGGGGCTGTTCGCGGGCGACGACCACGACGACGCCGACGACGATCCGCGCTCGGTGGTGCTCGTCGCGGTGGCTCCGGACGGCGCGGTGCTCGGCGGGGTCCGGATCGCGCCTGTCGGCGGCGGACGCGATCTGGGCTGGTGGACCGGCAGCCGCCTGGTGGTGGCGCGCGAGGCGCGGGGCGGCTCCGGGATCGGTGCCGCCCTCGTGCGCGCGGCCTGCGCGGAGGCGGAGGCGCGCGGGGTGCTCCGCTTCGAGGCCTCGGTGCAGCTGCGCAACGAGGTGCTGTTCCGGCGGCTCGGCTGGCGGAGGATCGGCACGAGCACCGTCGCCCGAGTCGAGCACGCCCGGATGCGCTGGCCGGTCGACCGGCTCGACCGGGCGGCCACCGCGGCCAAGGCGGCCCTCGGCGCCCTTCTGGCTCCGCTGGCGGCCGAGGGGGCCCTCGGTGGGGCCGGCTTCGTCGGCGACGACGGAGCACCGGTCCCGGGCAGCGACCTGATCGCCGTCTGCGACGCGATCGTCCCGTCCATGGTGGAGCGCCACCCGGAGTGGGCGGGGTGGTGCTCGGTGCTGGTCAACGTCAACGACCTCACCGCGATGGGCGCGACCGGCATCGGGCTGATGGACGCGATCGGCGCTCGCGACGCGGCCGCCGCCGCGCGCATCGTGAGCGGTCTGCGGGCCGCCTCCGCCGCCTGGGGCGTCCCCGTGCTCGGCGGGCACACCCAGCTCGGAGTGCCGGCGGCCCTGAGCGTCACCGGTCTCGGCCGTACCGCGGCGCCGGTGCCGGGCGCGGCCGCTCCGGGCGACGAGCTCTCGCTGACGGCCGACCTCGGCGGCGGCTGGCGGCCCGGCTTCGCGGGCGCCCAGTGGGACTCGACGTCGTCCCGGCGCGCGGAGGAGCTCCGGGCGATGGCCGCCTCCGTCGGACTCGCGCGGCCGAGGGCGGCGAAGGACGTGAGCATGGCCGGGCTGGTGGGGACGGTCGGCATGCTCGCCGAGGCCAGCGGAGGAGGAGCGGTGATCGACCTCGCGGCGGTCCCCGTCCCCGAGGCGGCCGGCACCGCCGACTGGCTCGGCTGCTTCCCCGGCTTCGCGATGATCACCGCCGACCGGCGGGGGGAGTCGCGGATGGGCACACCCTGGACCGCGACGGCCGCGGTGGGGAGCGTCGTCACGGAGCCGGGCGTGCGGCTGCGCTGGCCGGACGGCGAGGAGACGACGGCGATCGCCGGTGCGGTGACGGGGCTCGGCGCAGCGGGCTGACGGGCCGGGCCGGAGGCGCATCGTCCTCGGCGCGGCCGTGAGACGCAACCCCGCGCAGATCCTCGCCGAGCGGCGGAGACTGGCGGCGGCCCGTTGTTCGACGGGCGCTCATCGACGGAAGGAACGACCCCATGGTGGATCTCGGAGGACTCGCGGACAAGGCGAAGAACGCCGTGAACAGCGACAAGGGCGAGGAGCTGACCGACAAGGGACTCGACAAGGCGGGCGACGCCGCCGACTCCGCGACCGGCGGGAAGTTCGCCGGCCAGGTCGACAAGGCCCAGGAGGCCGGCGACCAGCACGTCGGCAACGACTGACCGCCGGGCGGCCCTTCCGCGCTGTCGCGGAGGGCCGCCCGTCCATCAGTCCCGGTCGCCGAGCCCGCGCAGCAGCGCCCGCACCACGGCGACGGAGCGATCGGCCGCGTCGTCGACGTGCGCCTCGAACTCGCCGGGGGCGCAGAGGTCCGAGATCCCGCGGACCGAGACGAACGGCAGCCCGTGCACGTGCGCCGTCTGCGCGAGGGCGACGGACTCCATGTCGGTGGCGAGCGCGCCGGGGAAGTCGTTCCGCACGCGGTCCACGTGGGCGCTCGAGACGAAGACGTCGCTCGAGACGATCAGGCCGCGGCGCACCGGCGGCCCCTCCAGCAGCTCGAGCTCCGCGGCGAGCGCCGCGTCGTCCCCGGAGTAGCGGGCGGGCATCCCCGGGACCTGCCCGAGCGCGTAGCCGAACGCCCGCGCATCGGCGTCGGTCTGCACGTACTCGGCGCCGATCACGACCTCGCCCACGCGGACGTCGGCGCCCAGGCCGCCGGCGGTCCCCGCGCTCACCACGAGCGGCCGGGAGCCGCCCTCCCGCAGGATCGCTGCGGTGAGACCGCCGGCCGCGTTGACGAGGCCGATGCCGGTGCGGACGAGCAGCACCGCGCGGGAGTCGAGCTCGAGCTCCCACTGCAGCGCGTTGCCGACGGCGCGCGGCTCGGGGGCGCTGGTCGCGGCGGCGAGGAACGGCGCGGCCTCCTCGTCCATCGCGACCAGGACGATCGCCGTGCTCACGCGGTGACCGTCTCCCACTCCGAGCGGTGCGCGAGGAACGTGCGCGCCGCCTCCTGCGCCCCCTCGAGGGAGTGGTTGGCGCCCCAGCCGCACTGGGTCTCGTTGGCCGCGGGGACCTCGTCGGCCTCGGTGATGTCCTGGAGCGTCGCCTCGACCAGGCCGAGCACCTCGGCGAGCTCGGGCTCGCCCGAGAGGAGCAGGTAGAAGCCGGTCTGGCAGCCCATCGGCGAGAAGTCGATCACGCGGTCGGAGTGGTTGCGGGACTTCTCGGCGAACAGGTGCTCGAGCGAGTGCACGGTGGGCATCTCGAGGTGCCCGCGGTTGGGCTGGGTGAAGCGCACGTCGTACTTGACGAGGTGGTCGCCTCCGGGCAGCGTCTTCGCGTCGGCGAGGCGCACGTACGGCGCTGCGACGGTGCGGTGGTCGAGGTTGAACGACTCGACGTTCATGCGCGGCTGATCCACGGTGGTCTCCTTCGCTGGGGGTCCCTCCATTGTCCTCCGCTCCGCGGAGCGGAGGCGGACCCCGGCGGATCCGGCTGCTTCTTCTCCGGGGCTGCGCCCGGATGCGAAGAGCTCCTCGCCGGCCACGACGAGGTACGCCGTGTCGAGCGCGATGATCACCAGGACCGCCCTGAACAGGCGCGCGGAGACCGTGCGGTCGTCCAGCGGGACCCCGCCGCCCAGACCCGCACGGAGGCGTGGAGCACCCCGGACAGCACCAGCGCGACGAGCGCCGTCACGCCGAGCACACTGTCCGGAACGACCACCGCCACCACCTCCTCCGTCGACGGGTCGAGCATGCCGTCGCGCCCGACGCGGCGGGGACCCGGGCCCCTGAGCGGTGGAGAACGGGCCGCTCCGATCCCTGGGGAGGAGCCTCGGCCGCTCCTCAGAACAGGTCCGAGAAGCCCATCGCGACGAGGTTCGCGTGCGAGGTCCGCAGGCAGTCGAGCGCGCTCCGCCCGTAGCGCTCGTCCTGCTCGACGAGGAGGTGGTCGACGCCGAGCGCGAGGCTCGTCCCGATGATCCCCGGGAAGTCGAGGTTTCCCTCCCCCACCTCGGCGAACTGCACGTTCGAGGTGAAGGCGTGCACGGACCACCCGCCGGACATGTCGGCGGGCGGCCCGACCCGGTAGTCCTTCAGGTGCACCAGGGCGACGCGCTCCCCGTACCGGCGCAGCGTCGTCACGGGATCGAGCCCGCCCCGCTGCACCCAGTGCACGTCGAGCTCGAGCCCCAGCAGCGGAGCCCGCTCGGCGACGACGTCGAGCAGGAGGCGGCCGTCGTGCCGCGCGAACTCGTGGTGGTGGTTGTGGAGCAGCAGCCGCAGCCCGTCGTCGCGGAGCCTCGCCGCGGCGGCCTGGCAGCGGTCGGCGAAGTCGAGCAGAGCGGCCGGCGAGACCGCCGCGGAGGCGGGCAGCATGCCGATCCGGACCGTGCGCGTGCCGAGCGCGCGGGCGTCGGAGACGATCCCGGCGAGCCCGCCCTCGAGCGCGGCGCCCGGGGAGTCCCCCGGTGCCAGGCCCGCCGAGATCGCCGCGATCTCGACGCCGAGCTCGTCCCGCGCCCGCTGCAGCTCGGCCACGGTGGCCGCCGTCAGCGGGATCTGCGAGATCTCCACCGACCGGTAGCCGATCGCTCGGACCTCCCGGAGCGTCGCGAAGGCGCCCGCCGAGGCGAACGCGTCCTTCAGCATCATCGCCTGCACGCCGATCCTGGTCACGGCAGTCCTCCCGGTCGCGGTGGGGGCCGGCGTCTCCGCGGCCCGGAACGCCCCCGACGGTAGAGGCGTGCCTCCGATCTTGTCAATCGGTTGCCAATACGCGTATGGTCGTGGCACGGCGGCGCTCCTGCCCGCCGGTTCCCGACGACGAGAACGAGGCACGCACCGTGACCACCGCACCCGCGACGACCGCACCAGCGACGACCGCATCCGAGAACCCCGCGCCCTGGACCCTCTCCGGCTTCGGCGACGAGATCGACCCCGACCCGGTCGTCCAGGTCGCCGTCCTCCGAGCGCTCGGCGCGCACAGCATCGAGGTGCGCAGCGCCTGGGGCCGGAACGTCGTCGACCTCGACGACGAGCGCCTCGCCCGCCTCGCCGCCGTGCTCGAGCGCGGCGGCCAGTCCGTCTCGGCCGTCGCCTCGCCCATCGGCAAGGTCGACGTCGCCCTCGACCCCGAGCTCGAGGTGGCGCGCCTCGACCGCGTCATCCGCGCCGCGCACGCCCTCGGCACGCCGAGCATCCGCGTCTTCTCGTTCTACCGGGGCGAGGGAGTGCCGGTCGAGAGCATCCGCGACGACGTCCTGCTGCGCATGCGCAGGCTCGCCGATCGCGCAGAGCGCGAGGGCGTGGTGCTGCTGCACGAGAACGAGAAGGACATCTACGGCGACGTCCCCGAGCGGATCCTCGACCTGGTCGAGTCCGTCGGCTCGCCCGCCCTGCGCCTCGCCTGGGACAACGCGAACTTCGTGCAGTGCGGGGTACGGCCCTTCGACGACGGCTGGGCGACGCTGCGGCCCTACGTCGACTACCTGCAGGTGAAGGACGCGGTGGCCGCGACCGGCACCGTGGTGCCCGCCGGCGAGGGCGACGGCCAGCTGCGCGAGACGCTCACCGCCCTGCGCGACGACGGCTGGACGGGCGTCGCCTCGCTGGAGCCGCACCTCGCGATCACGGACGCCCTCGGCGGATTCTCCGGCCCCGAGTCGTTCGGAGTGGCCGCTCGGGCCTTCCGGGGGCTCGCCTCCTCGCTCGGGATCGACCTGCGATGACCGTCCGCGCGGCGGTGATCGGCTGCGGCGACATCTCCTCCGTCCACCTCGCGGCGATCGGCACCGCACCCGGCGCGGAGCTGGTGGCGGTCTGCGACACCGACCCGGGCCGGCTCGCCGCGGCCGCCGAGAGGCACGCGGTGCCGGGCTTCCCCGAGGCGGTCCGGATGCTCGACTCCGTCCGCCCCGACGTCGTGCACGTCTGCACTCCGCACAGCACGCACGCCGCGCTGGCGGTCGCGGCCCTGGACCGCGGCGTCGCGGTGCTCCTCGAGAAGCCGCTCGCCTCCTCCGTCGCCGAGGGCGAGCAGGTGATCGCCGCGGCCGAGCGGGGCGGGGCGCGCATCGGCGTCTGCTTCCAGAACCGCTACAACCCGCCCGTGCAGCGCCTCCGCGAGCTGCTGGCGTCCGGCTCCCTGGGTGCCGTGACAGGTGCGGCCGCGACCGTGCTCTGGCACCGCGCTCCTGGCTACTACCTCGACCGCCCCTGGCGCGGGATGCGGGCCGAGGGCGGCGGCGGGATGCTGATGAACCAGGCGATCCACACCGTCGACCTCCTGCAGTGGCTCCTCGGCGAGGTGGTCGCGGTGAGCGGCTCCGCCTCCACGCGCCTGCTTCCGATCGAGGTCGAGGACACCGCCGACCTGGTGCTCACCCACGCCTCCGGCGCGCGCAGCGTCCTCTACGCGACCGTGGCGAACGCGTGGGACGAGCCGGTCGAGCTCCGCCTGCGCACCGAGCGCGCCACCGTCTCGTTGCGCGGTGCCCTCACCGTGCGGCGCGACGACGGATCCGTCGAGGTCGTCCCGGACACGGAGCGCCGATCCGGCGGGCGCTCGTACTGGGGCGCCTCGCACGAGGTGCTCGTGCACGACTTCTACGCCCGCCTCGGCGAGGACGAGCCCTTCTGGATCTCGCCCCGCGAGGCGGCGAGGTCGCTCGCGATCGTCCAGGCCGCCTACGCCCCGAGCGCGCCCGCGCGGATCCCCCACTCCACCCCGAACGAAGGACTCCTCCCATGACCACCGTCCGCCTCGGCATCATCGGATTCGGCGCCCAGGGCTCCTCCTACGCCCGCTTCCTCGCCGACGGCAGAGTGCGCGACCTCGTCGTCACCGCCGTCGCCGACGTCGACCCCGCCCGGGAGGCGGCGGCCGCCGCGCTCGCACCCGGAGCGTCCTTCCACGCCGACCACCGCTCCCTCCTCGCGAGCGGGGAGGTCGACGCCGTCGTCGTCTGCACTCCGCACTACCTCCACCCCGGGATCGGCATCGACGCACTCGAGCACGGGCTGCACGTGCTGGTCGACAAGCCGGCGGGCGTCTACGCCGCGCAGGTGGCGGAGCTGAACGAGGCCGCCGCCGCCCGTCCCGGTCAGCGCTTCGCGATCATGTTCAACCAGCGGGCGAACCCGCTCTACCGCCGGCTCAAGGAGGTCGTCGACGAGGGCGGGATCGGCCGGATCCTGCGCTCGAACTGGATCATCACGACCTGGTGGCGGCCGCAGGCCTACTTCGACCAGAGCGCGTGGCGCGCGACCTGGGGAGGCGAGGGCGGAGGCGTCCTGGTCAACCAGGCGCCCCACCAGCTCGACCTGTGGCAGTGGCTGTGCGGAGTGCCGGAGTCGGTGGTCGCGAAGGCCGGCTACGGGCGGTGCCGCGACATCGCGGTGGAGGACGAGGTGACGGTGCTCGCCGACTTCGGCGGGGGCACGACCGGCGTGCTGGTCACCACGACGCACGACCCGATCGGCACCGACCGCCTCGAGATCATCGGCGACCGCGGCCGGATCGTCGTCGACGACTCCCGGGTCGCGACGATCACCCGGCTGAACGCCCCCGAGCGCGAGGTCAGCGCCGCCCTCAGCGCCGAGGACGTGGGCCTCCTGCTCAGCGGTCGCTACGACACCGCGGGCCTCTCCACGACGGAGCGGATCGAGTCGGCGTCGGTCTGGGGCGAGCAGCACACGGCCGTCCTGCAGGACTTCGCGGACAGCATCCTGCACGGCACGCCGCTGCTCGCACCCGGGGCGGAGGGGATCCTCGGGGTCCGGCTCGCCAACGCCATCCACTACTCGAGCTGGACGGGACGCGAGGTACCGCTCGACCTCGACGAGGGCGTGTTCCTGGCGGCGCTCAACGAGCGGATCCGCGAGGAGGGGGCGTTCCCGGAGCGGAGCTGACGGGGCGGAGCCGCGCTGGACGGGACCGGAGTGGTGGGCGGCAGGCCGGTGACGGCGGCCTCCCGGAGCGCGGGCTCCTCGATCCGGCGCGACCCGGACGCGAGCGACGGGCCGGGCGGGCTTCTCGGCCCTGTGGCAGCATGGGCGGCGGACGGCGCCCCGTCCGCCGCCGTGCCCCTCGAGAGAAGACCGCGATCGTGCCCAGCGAAGACGCGCCCACCGGCCCCTCCGCCGCGAGACGCCGCGGCCGCTCCGCGACGACGATCTACGACGTCGCCCGACTCGCCGGCGTCGCCCCCTCCACCGTCTCCCGCGGGCTGAGCACGCCCGGACGGCTGAACGCTGCGACCGAGCAGCGGATCCGCGCCGCCGCGAAGGAGCTGGGCTACCGGCTCAACCCGATGGCGCGCGCGCTGCCGACGGGCCGCACCTCGACCCTCGGGCTGCTGGTGGCCGACATCACCAACCCGGCCTTCTTCCCCGCCGTGCGCGGAGCGGAGCGGGCGGCGTCGCTCCGCGGCTTCACGATGATCCTCGCCGAGTCGCAGGAGTCCGGGGAGCGCGAGGCCGAGGCGGCCGACCGCATCGCCGCCTCCACCGACGGGCTCGTCCTCGTCAGCACCCGCCTCAGCGACGAGGAGATCATCGCGCTGGCCGGGCGCATCCCGGTCGTCGTCCTCAACCGCGTGGTCCCCGGCGTCGCGGGGATCGTGCCCGATCTCGCCCCCGGGATCGACGCCGCGCTCGACCACCTCGCGGCCCTCGGCCACCGCTCCCTCGCCTTCATCGCCGGTCCGCCCGACTCGTGGATGAGCGCCGCGCGATGGGAGCCCCTCCTCGACCGCGCTCCGCAGCGGGGCATGACGGTCGTCGAGATCGGGCCGGGCGTCTCGACCCTCGAGGGCGGGAGGAGCGCGCTCGCGAGGGTGACCGCCTCCGGCGTCGGCGCGGTGATCGCCTACAACGACCTGGTCGCCATCGGACTGATGCGCGCGGCTCAGGAGTCGGGCGTCGCGATCCCGGAGCAGCTCAGCATCATCGGCTTCGACGACATCTTCGGGAGCGACTTCACCTCGCCGCCACTGTCGACCATCAGCGCACCGCTGGGCCGGATGGGCGAGCGGGCGGTCCGCCGGGTGCTCGGCGACGAGGAGCCTCCGGAGCGGGCCGACGACCTGCCGACGGAGTTCGTCCCGCGCGCCTCGACGGGGCCCCGCCGCGACTCCTGACCCCGGTCCGCGCCCGGCGCGCCATCCGGTGCGACACCTCTGGCAATCGGTTGACACTTCTCGGCACCCATACTTGGATGGCCCCGTGCCGACGAAGCTGCTGAACGATCCCGACCGACTCCTGCCGATCGACCCGACGACCCGGGCGATCGCCCGCGATCTCCACGCGAGCGTCGCCGACCTGCCGATCCTCTCCCCGCACGGGCACGTGGATCCGCGCCTCCTGCTCGAGGACCGCCCCTTCGCCGACGCGTCCGAGCTCTTCCTCCGGCACGACCACTACGTCACCCGGCTGCTCCACTCCGCCGGGATCTACCTGGGCGATCTCGGCATCCCGGGAGGCGAGCGCCTCGCCGGCCCGGAGGAGGTGTGGCGCACGTTCTGCGCGCACTGGCGGATCTTCGCGGGAACCGCCTCGGGCTACTGGCTCCAGTCGATCCTCGCCGAGCAGTTCGGCATCACCGAGCAGCCCGACGCCTCCACCGCCGACGCCCTCTTCGCGGCGATCGCGGCCCGGCTGGCGTCCGCCGCCTTCCGCCCGCGGGCGCTCTTCGAGCGGTTCGGGATCGAGGTGCTGGCGACGACCGACGATCCGCTGGACGACCTGGCCGTCCACCGGGCTCTGGCGGAGGATCCGGCGTTCCCGGGCCGCGTGCTGCCGACCTTCCGCCCCGACGCCTACCTCGATCCCTCCACCCCCGGCTGGCCCGAGCGCGTCGCCGCCCTGGCCGCCGCCACCGGAACGAAGGAGTCCAGCTTCCCCGGATTCCTCGAGGCCCTCCGCGCCCGTCGCCGGTACTTCCTCGACCACGGCGCCGTCTCCGCCGACCACGGAGTGCTGGAGCCGCTGACCGTCGACCTCGATCCCGCCGAGGCGCAGTCCCTCTTCGCCCGCGCCCGCGCCGGCACGATCGACGCCGAGGGCAGCCGCGTCCTCGCCGCGCACCTGCTGCTGCAGTCCGCCCGCATGAGCGTCGACGACGGCCTGGTGATGACCGTCCACGCCGGGGTGCTGCGCAACCACGATCGGCCGACCTTCGAGCGCTTCGGTCCCGACACCGGCCACGACATCCCCGTCGCGACCCGGTTCGCCGAGCCCCTCCGCCCGCTGCTGCAGGAGCTCGGCAACGCACCGGGCTTCCACCTCGTCCTCTTCGGGATCGACGAGAGCACCCACTCGCGCGAGCTCGCTCCCCTCGCCGGCTACTACCCGTCGGTGTTCCTCGGAGCGCCGTGGTGGTTCCTCGACGCGCCCGACGCGGTGCTGCGCTTCCGCGCCGCCGTGACGGAGACCGCCGGCTTCTCGCGGAGCTCCGGCTTCATCGACGACACCCGCGCGTTCCTCTCCATCCCGGCCCGTCACGACATGGCGCGGAGGCTGGACGCCGCGTTCCTCGCGCGCCTGGTCGCCGAGGGGCGCATCGACTCCGAGACGGCGAGCGCCGTCATCCTGGACCTCGTCGACGCCCAGCCGCGGAAGGTCTTCAAGCTGTGAGCGGGCACGGCGGAGGAGGCGCGCTCGATCGCGCATCCACGGGCCTGCCGGCGGCTCCCGTCCGCATCGTCCACCTCGGCCTCGGCGCCTTCCACCGAGCGCATCAGGCCTGGTACACGCACGCCGTCGACGACGACCACGAGTGGGGCATCGCCGCATTCACCGGCCGGAGCCCCCGCGCGGCCGAGGAGCTCGCCGCGCAGGACGGCCTGTTCACGCTGATCGAGCGCGGACCCGAGGGCGACTCGGCGACGGTCGTGGGCAGCATCGTCGAGGCGGTCGACGGCGCGGAGGTCGCGCGTCTCGTCGAGCTCGTCGCGGCTCCGGCGACGGCGATCGTCACGCTGACGATCACGGAGGCCGGGTACCGTCTCGCCGCGGACGGCGGCCCCGACCTGGACGACCCCGCCGTCCGGAGCGACCTCGACGCCCTCCGATCGGGAGGAGCGCCGGCGACCGCACTCGGCCGCCTCCTCCTCGGCCTCGCGGCCCGGCGCGACGCGGGCTCCGGCCCGCTCGCCGTCGTCCCCTGCGACAACCTCTCCGGCAACGGCCCTCTCGTGCGCCGTGGACTGCTCCTGCTCGCCGAGCGGCTCGACCCGTCGCTCGCCGACTGGATCGACCGCACCGTCTCGTTCGTGTCGACCTCCGTCGACCGGATCACCCCGGCGACCACGGCGGCGGACCGGGAGGCGGCGGCCGAGCTCACCGGCATCAGCGACGCCGCGTCCGTCGTGGCCGAGCCTTTCCGCGACTGGGTCCTCTGCGGCGGCTTCCCCGCCGGCCGGCCCGCCTGGGAGCGCGCCGGAGCCCGCTTCGTGGACGACATCGAGCCCTTCGAGCGGCGCAAGCTGCGACTCCTCAACGGCGCGCACACGCTCCTCGCCGCCACCGGCCGCCGGCGGGGCCGCGCCACCGTCGCGGAGGCGATCGCCGACCCCGCCTGCCGGAGCGCCGTCGAGGCGTTCTGGGCGGAGGCGGCGGCCGGCCTCCCCGCCGGTCTCGACGCGGACGCCTACTGCGCCGCCCTCCTCGGGCGCTTCGGCAACCCCCGGATCGAGCACCGCCTCGAGCAGATCGGCGCCGACGCGACCGCCAAGCTCCGCATCCGGATCGCGCCCGTGCTCCTCGCCGAGCGCGCGGGCGGACACGACGGAGCCGCCTCCCTCCGTGCCGTCGCCGACTGGATCGCACTGCTGCTCCAGGGCGACCGCCTGCCCGACGCGCAGCGCCCCGCCCTCGACCGCGCCCTCGGCTCCGCCCGACCCGTCGAGGCACTGCTGCGGCTCGTCGACCCGCGCCTCGCCGACGACCCGGCCCTCGTCGCCGCGGTCACCGCTCAGGCGGCCTAGACCTCCACCCCGCCCCTCCGCGCGGCGCCTTCCGGCGCCGTCGGCAACCGATTGCCACCCTCGCACCGTCTCGATGCGGCGCGGATCCCCGACGGGTCCGCGCCCGGGTAAAGGAGCCCGCATGACCCCCCGCACCACCGCGCCCGGAGCGCCCGCCGCTGAGAAGCTCTCGAAGCTGAGCATCGTGGGCTACGGCGCCGGCGACACGGCGAACAACCTCGCCTTCACCACCGCCACGATGTTCCTGCTCGTCTACTACACCGACGTCGCCGGGATCTCCGCGGCCGCGGCGGGCACGCTGCTGCTCGTCGTGCGGATCTTCGACGCGTTCGCCGACGTCTTCGCCGGCCGGGTCGTGGACCGCACCTACAGCAGGCGCTTCGGCAAGTTCCGGCCCTTCCTGATGTTCGGGTCGGTCCCGCTCCTGCTGCTCTCGGCCGCGACCTTCTCCGTCCCGCAGATCGGCGAGAGCGGAACCCTGCTCTACGCCTACCTGAGCTATGCCGCGCTCGGCCTCGCCTACAGCCTCGTCAACATCCCCTACGGCTCACTCGCCGGAGCGATGACGCAGGTCGGCACCGAGCGCGCGAAGCTCGCCAGCGCCCGCGCCATCGGCTGCGCGATCGTGGGGGCCGGGCTCGGCACCTTCATGGCCCCGCTGGTCGTCCCCGGCGCCGATCTGCAGTCGCTCTTCTCGATCGTCACGCTGAGCTTCGTCGTCGTCGGCTCCGCGCTCTACCTCTTCACGATCCTGACCGCGAAGGAGCGCGTCCAGCGCGACGTCGCGCACGTCACGTTCCGTCAGAGCATGACGACCCTCCGCTCCAACCGGCCGCTGCTCTTCCTCTGCCTCAGCTCGTTCCTGTTCCTCACCGGGACGCTCGCGCTCCAGACCGTGCAGCTCTACTACCTGCGCGACGTGCTCGGATCGGTCCAGCTCTACGCCGCGATGTCGCTGATCCAGCTCGCCCTGACCTTCGGCCTGGCCGCCCTCGTCCCGACGATCGTGCGGCGGTTCGGCAAGCGCAACGCCTACATGGCCGGAGTCGGGGTCCTGATCAGCGGCGGAACGGTCGTCTTCCTCGCCCCGGGCGACGCGGTGGCGGTCGGCTTCGGCGGACTGGTCCTCGCCTACGTCGGCATCCAGCTCGTCAACATGCTCGTCTGGGCGATCGAGGCGGACACCGTCGAGTACGGGGAGTGGAAGACCGGCATCCGCTCCGAGGGCACGATCTACGCCCTGTTCTCCTTCACCCGCAAGACCGGCCAGGCGGTCGGAGGCGCCCTCGCCGCGTACGCGCTGGCCTGGGGCGGCTACGTGGCCGGGGCCGCGGAGCAGAGCGAGCACGCCGAGTGGGGCATCCGCGCCGCCGCCGGCCTCATCCCGGCCGTCGCGGCCCTGCTCGCGGTGCTGATCATGGCGTTCTACCCGCTGACCGACCGTCGGCACGCGCAGATCGTCGCCGAAATAGCCGAGCGCCGCGAGAGCACGGGACAGGCCGCGCCCGTGGCGCCCGGCCTCTCGACCGCCGCGTTCTCGATGGACCGCGCTCCCGGCCGGAACCCCTGACCCGATCCCCCAGCACGAAAGGCACCCCATGAAGATCGACAAGGCCGAGGTCGTCGTCACCAGTCCCGACCGCAACTTCGTCACCCTCAAGCTCACGACCGACGACGGGCTGACCGGCCTCGGCGACGCGACCCTCAACGGCCGCGAGCTCGCCGTGGTCTCCTATCTCGCCGACCACGTCGTGCCGCTGCTCCTCGGCCGCGACGCCTCGCGCATCGAGGACACCTGGCAGTTCCTCTACCGGTCGTCCTACTGGCGCCGCGGGCCGGTCACGATGGCGGCGATCGCGGCGGTCGACACCGCCCTCTGGGACATCAAGGGCAAGGCTGCCGGCATGCCGCTCTACCAGCTGCTCGGAGGCGCGTCCCGCACCGGCCTGCTCGCCTACGGCCACGCGTCCGGGCGGACGGACGCGGAGCTGTTCGACAGCATCCGCGAGCACCAGGAGCAGGGGTACCGCGCGATCCGCGTGCAGACCGCGGTGCCGGGGCTGACCTCGATCTACGGCATCGCCTCCAACGCCGTCCTCGAGGGCAACGCCGGCGTGCGCTACGACCACGAGCCGGCGCAGCGCGGCGGCCTGCCGACCGAGGAGGACTGGGACACCCGCGCCTACCTGCGCCACGTCCCCCGGGTCTTCGAGGCCGTCCGCAACGAGTTCGGGCCGGGGCTCCCCCTCCTCCACGACGGCCACCACCGGATGACACCGATCCAGGCCGCGGCCCTCGGCAAGTCCCTCGAGCCGTACGACCTCTTCTGGCTCGAGGACTGCACGCCCGCCGAGAACCAGGAGGCCCTCCGCCTCGTCCGGCAGCACACCACCACGCCCCTGGCGATCGGCGAGGTCTTCAACACCGTCTGGGACTACCAGCTCCTCATCCGCGAGCAGCTGATCGACTACATCCGGAGCGCGGTCACGCACACCGGAGGCGTCTCCCACCTCCGGAGGATCCTCGACCACGCCGCGCAGTACCAGATCAAGTCCGGGATGCACGGACCCACCGACGTCTCCCCGGTGGGCATGGCGGCCGCGATGCACCTGGGCCTGGCGATCCACAACTTCGGGATCCAGGAGTACATGAAGCACGGCGAGCGGACCGACAGCGTCTTCCAGCAGTCGTTCACCTGGAGCGAGGGACGGCTGCACCCGGGCGACGCCCCCGGTCTGGGCGTGGAGCTCGACGTCGACGCCGCCGGGAAGTACCCCTACGTGCGCGCGTACCTGCCCTTCAACCGCCTCGCCGACGGCACCGTCCACGACTGGTGACCTGCCCGGCGATCCCGGACCGTCGCGGGAGCCACGACCAGCGGGCCCCCTCGACGGTCCGGGGTTCCCCCGCTGAGCAGAGGCCGGTCAGGGCACGAAGCGGTAGCCCATGCCCGCCTCGGTCAGCAGGTGCCGCGGATGCGCGGGGTCGGGCTCGAGCTTCTTGCGCAGCTGCGCGAGGTAGAGGCGCAGGTAGCCGGTGTCGGTGACGTGCGCGGGGCCCCAGATCTCGGCCAGCAGCGATCGGCGGGTGACCAGCTTGCCCGCGTTGCGGATGAGGATCTCGAGCACCTGCCACTCCGTCGGAGTCAGCCGCACGGAGACGCCGTCCCGCGTCGCGCTCTTGGCCACCAGGTCCACGGTCACCTCGCCGATCACGACCAGCGGCTCGCCGTCGGCCGGCTGCACCCGCCGCGAGAGGGCTCGGATGCGCGCGAGCACCTCGTCCATCGAGAACGGCTTGGTGACGTAGTCGTCCGCGCCGGCGTCGAGCGCGCCCACCTTGTCGGCCGCGCCCGTCCGCCCCGACACCACCAGGATCGGCGCGCTCGTCCAGCCGCGCAGTCCGTGGATGACCTCGACCCCGTCGAGCCGTGGCATGCCGAGGTCGATCATGTAGAGGTCCGGATGCTCGTCCACCGCGCGGTTGATCGCCTCGGTGCCGTCGCCGGCCGTCACCACGTCGTATCCGCGGGCGGTGAGGGTGATGCGCAGGGCGCGCAGGATCTGCGGGTCGTCGTCGGCGATCAGGATCTTCATGCGGCTCCTCCGGAGTCCTCGTGCGGAGCGGTGCCCGACCCGCCGTCGTGCGGGGCGGCAGGAGCGACGTGAGCCGCAGGAGCAGCGCCAGCAGTCTCCGGCGCCAGCGGCAGCGTCACCACCATCGTCAGCCCGCCCCCCGGAGTGTCCTCCGTCTCGAGCGTGCCGCCCATCCCCTCCGTGAACCCCTTCGAGAGCGCGAGGCCGAGGCCCAGGCCCGTGAGGTTGTCGTCGTCGCCGAGCCGCTGGAACGGCACGAAGATCTCGGCGCGCCGCTCCTCGGGCACCCCGGGGCCGTGGTCGACGATCCGCAGCTGCGCGCTCCCGCCGAAGGCGCTGGCGGCCACGCGCACCCGGGTGCCGGACGGCGCGTAGCGGACGGCGTTCGCGAGCAGGTTGACCACGACGCGCTGCAGCAGAACCGCGTCGGCGAGCAGCGCCGGGCCCTCCGGATCGAGGTCGAGGTCGACCTCGCCGGGACCGAGCCCGAGCTCGTCGAGCGCGGGGAGCACCACGTCGGCGGCGTCGAGCGGGGCGAGCGCCACGGCGAGCGCCCCAGCCTCCAGCCGCGTCACGTCGAGCAGGTCGGTGACCAGCGCGGCCAGCACGGTGAGGCTCTCATCGGCGGTGGCGAGCAGCTCCTCCCGGTCGCGCTCGCTCCAGACCACCTCGGGCGAGCGCAGCCCGCTGACCGCCGCGGTGGCCGCGGCGAGGGGCCGGCGCAGGTCGTGGCTGACGGCCGAGAGCAGGGCGCTGCGCACCCGGTCGGTCTCGGCCAGCGGAGCGAGGGAGCTGGCCGTCTCGCTGAGGGCCGCGTTCTCGAGCACCGAGTCCAGCTGGGCGGCGACGACCTGGAGCAGTCGCCGCTCGCTTCCCTCCAGCTCGCGGCCGTGCAGCTCGAGCACCGCGCCCTCGCCCACCGCGATGCGCGCGGGATCGCCCTCCGGCTGCGGCTCGCCGTCCGCCGCGACGAGCTCGCCGCCGCGCAGCAGCCGCACGCCGGTCAGCCCGAACGCCTCGCGCGAGCGCTCGAGGATCGCCTGCAGCGCCCCCTGCCCGCGGATCACGCCGCCCGCGATCGTCGCCAGCAGCTCCGACTCCGCCCCCGACCGCTTGGCGGCCCGCGCCCGCCGGGCCGCGCGGTCGACCACGGCGCTGACGAGCGCCGCGTTCAGCACGTAGAGCACCAGCGCGAGAGCGTGCAGAGGCTCGTCGACGGTGATCGTGTAGAGGGGATCGACGAAGAAGAAGTCGAGGGTCAGCCCCGAGAGCACGGCCGCGAAGAGGGCCGGCCAGAGCCCGCCGACCAGCGCGACCACCACCACCAGCAGCTGGTACGAGAGCACGTCGCTCGTGATCGACTCGTCGCTGCGGAGGGTCGAGAGCAGCCAGGTCACCAGCGGGCCGCCCACGAGGGCGAGGGCCAGTCCCAGGAGGCGGCGCCGCAGCGTCAGGGCCCCGTCGAGCCTCGGCAGCACCGCGGTGCGCCCGGCGGCGGAGTGGCTGACGATGTGCACGTCGATGTTGCCGGACTCGCGGATCACCGTCGACGCCGTGCCGGGCGTCAGCGCCGAGGCGAGGCGGCTCCGCCTGCTCACGCCGATCACCAGCTGCGTCGCGTTCACCGAGCGGGCGAACTCGACCAGCGTCCGCGGCACGTCCTCGCCGACCACCTGGTGGTAGCTGCCGCCGAGCTTCTCGACCAGCACCCGCTGCGCCTCGAGCACGTGCGGGCGCGGGGTGCGGAGGCCGTCGGGGGTCACCACGTGCACGGCGAGCAGGTCGCCCCCGGAGGCACGGGCCGCGATCCGCGCGCCGCGCCGCAGCAGGGTCTCCCCCTCCGGCCCGCCGGTGAGGGTCACGACCACGCGCTCGCGCGCCTCCCAGGTGCTGTCGATGCCGTGCTCGACGCGGTAGTCGCGGAGCGCGCTGTCGACCTCGTCGGCGAGCCAGAGCAGCGCGAGCTCGCGCAGGGCGGTCAGGTTGCCGAGCCGGAAGTAGTTGGACAGCGCCGCGTCGATGCGCTCGGGCGGGTAGACGCGGCCGTCGGCGAGGCGGTCGCGCAGCGCCTGGGGCGCCAGGTCGACGACCTCGATCTGGTCGGCGGCGCGGAGGACCGCGTCCGGGATCGTCTCGCGCTGCGGCACTCCGGTGATCGCGTGCACGACGTCGTTGAGCGACTCGATGTGCTGGATGTTCACGGTCGAGAAGACGGTGATGCCGGCGTCGAGGAGCGTCCGGACGTCCTCCCAGCGCTTCTCGTGCCGGGAGCCGGGGGCGTTGGTGTGCGCGAGCTCGTCGACCAGCGCGACGTCGGGCCGGCGGGCGAGCACCGCGTCGAGGTCCATCTCGTCGAGCAGCACGCCGCGGTGCTCGACGGCCCTCCTCGGCACGACCTCCAGCCCCTCGACCATCGAGGCGGTGGCAGTGCGGCCGTGCGTCTCGACCACGGCCACCACGACGTCGCGGCCCTCGGCGGCGAGCCGGCGGCCCTCCTCGAGCATCGTGTAGGTCTTGCCCACTCCGGGCGCGGCTCCGAGGAGCACGCGCAGGCGGCCCTTCGTCATGCTCCCGGCCTCCCCTCGTGCTCGCGGCTCCGGGGTGTCCCGGGCTCGCGGGTCCGGCGTCGATCCGCTCGATCGGACGGTCCCGACGAGCCGATCGCGATTCTACGAGCCGGAGGCGCCACCGGAGCGGTCACAGCCGCGCGAGAGCGGCGTTGAGCTCGAGCACGTCCACCGTCGGCTCGCCGAGGTACCCGAGCTCGCGGCCCGCGGTGTGCTCGTCGACCAGCGCGCGCACGGCGCTCACGTCGAGCCCGCGGGCGGCGGCGACGCGGGGCGCCTGCAGCTGCGCGTAGGCGGGGCTGATCGCGGGGTCGAGCCCCGAGGCGGAGGCGGTCAGCGCATCGGCCGGAACCGCGGCCGGGTCGACGCCCTCGAAGGCCGCGATCGCGGCCCGGCGCTCCTCGACGGACGCGACCAGGTCGGCGTTCTCGGGGCCGAGGTTGCTGCCGGTCGAGGCCGCGGCGTCGTAGCCCGCGGCGGAGGGACGCGACTGGAACCACTCCGGCAGGGGCGCTCCGTCGGCGTCCGTGGACGACTGGCCGATCAGCGACGAGCCGATCACCGCGCCGTCCTGGCGCAGCAGCGAGCCGTTCGCCTGGGCGGGCAGGGCGAGCTGCCCGATCCCGAGCACCGCGAGCGGGTACGCCGCTCCCAGCAGCACGGTGAGCACGATCATCGCGCGCAGCGCGACACCGTAGGGACGGAACATGGTCTCTTCTCTCTGTCTTCGGTGGTCGGGACGGGCGGGTCAGAAGCCGGGGATCGCGGCGACGATCAGGTCGACGAGCTTGATCCCGAGGAACGGAGCGATCACTCCGCCCAACCCGTAGACCAGGAGGTTGCGGCTGAGGATGCGCGAGGCGGCGACCGGGCGGTACGCCACTCCGCGCAGCGCGAGCGGGATCAGCACGACGATCACCAGCGCGTTGAACACGATCGCCGAGAGGATCGCCGAGGCCGGCGAGTGCAGCTGCATCACGTTCAGCACCGCGAGCCCGGGGAAGACCCCCGCGAACATCGCCGGGATGATCGCGAAGTACTTCGCCACGTCGTTCGCGATCGAGAACGTGGTGAGCGCGCCGCGGGTGATCAGCAGCTGCTTGCCGATCCGCACGATGTCGATGAGCTTGGTGGGGTCGGAGTCGAGGTCGACCATGTTGCCCGCCTCCTTCGCCGCCGAGGTGCCGGTGTTCATCGCCACGCCCACGTCGGCCTGCGCGAGGGCCGGAGCGTCGTTGGTGCCGTCGCCGGTCATCGCGACCAGCGCGCCCCCCTCCTGCTCGCGCCGGATCAGGGCGAGCTTGTCCTCGGGGGTCGCCTCGGCGAGGTAGTCGTCGACTCCCGCCTCCGCCGCGATCGCCTTCGCGGTCAGCGGGTTGTCGCCCGTGATCATCACGGTGCGGATGCCCATCGCGCGCAGCTCCGAGAAGCGCTCGGCGAGCCCGTCCTTCACCACGTCCTTCAGGTGCACGACGCCGAGCAGGCGGGCGCCGTGGGCGTCCTTCACCGCGACGACCAGGGGCGTGCCGCCGCTCTCCGAGACGCCGTCGACGAGCACCGTGAGGCGCGCCGCGACCGCGGAAGGCAGCGGCCCCTCCTCCTCCACCCAGGCGCGCACGGCCGAGCCGGCGCCCTTGCGGATGGAGGAGCCGTCGGGGAGGTCGAGCCCGCTCATCCGGGTCTGCGCGGTGAACGGCACCACGGCGGCCTGAGCGGGCTCGATGGCGGGACGGCCCGAGTCGCCCGCGAGGTCGACGATCGACTTCCCCTCGGGTGTCGGGTCGCTGAGCGAGGAGGAGGCGGCCGCGTCGACGAGGGCGGCCTGCGCCACTCCGTCGAGCGGGAGGAACGCCACCGCGCGGCGGTTGCCGTAGGTGATGGTCCCCGTCTTGTCGAGCAGGAGCGTCGTGACGTCGCCCGCCGCCTCCACCGCCCGGCCGGACATCGCGAGCACGTTGCGCTGCACGAGCCGGTCCATGCCGGCGATGCCGATGGCCGAGAGGAGGGCGCCGATGGTGGTCGGGATGAGGCAGACGAGCAGGGCGACCAGCACCGGGACGCTCACGGAGGCTCCCGCGAACGAGGCGATCGGGTTCAGGGTCAGCACGACCACGACGAACACGATCGAGAGGCTCGCCAGGAGGATGTCGAGCGCGATCTCGTTCGGCGTCTTCTGCCGCGACGCGCCCTCGACCAGGCCGATCATCCGGTCGACGAAGGTCTCGCCCGGCCGCGAGGTGATGCGCACCACGATCCGGTCCGAGAGCACTCGCGTGCCGCCCGTCACCGCGCTGCGGTCGCCCCCGCTCTCGCGGACGACCGGCGCCGACTCGCCCGTGATCGCCGACTCGTCGATGGAGGCGATGCCCCAGACGATGTCGCCGTCGCCGGGGACGAGGTCGCCCGCCTCCGCCACGACCACGTCGCCCAGCTGCAGCTCGGCCGAGGAGACCTCGACCAGGCGGGCCGACAGGGCGGAGGGGTCCGCGGGGTCGTAGTCCGTCACGCGCCGGGCCGGAGTGCTGGTGCGGGTGGCGCGCAGGCTCTCGGCCTGCGCCTTGCCGCGGCCCTCGGCCACCGACTCCGCGAGGTTCGCGAACACCACGGTGAGCCAGAGCCAGATCGCGATGCCGGCCGTGAAGGTGCCGGGCACCGTCGATCCGCCCGACTCCTCCGGCCCGCCGAGGAACGGCTCGGCGATCGCCAGCACCGTGGTCAGCGCGGCGCCGACCTCGACGATGAACATCACGGGGTTGCGCCACATCAGGCGCGGATCGAGCTTGCGCAGCGCTCCGGGGAGGGCAGCGGCGAGCTGGCGCGGCCCGAGGGCGGCGCGGGTGGGGCGCGCGGGTTCCGCGGGGGCCTCGGTCAGTGCAGTGGTCATCGGAGTCGCAGTCCTTCCGCCAGGGGGCCCAGCGCGAGTACAGGGAAGTAGGTGAGCGCGGTCACGACGACCGTGACGCCCACGAGGAGGCCGACGAACTGCGGCCGATGGGTGGGCAGGGTGCCGGCGCTGGAGGGCACCGGCGACTGCGCCGCGAGCGAGCCGGCCAGGGCGAGCACCAGCAGGATCGGGAGGAAGCGGCCGAGGAGCATCGCGACGCCGAGCGCCGTGTTGAGCCAGGGCGTGTTCGCCGTCAGCCCCGCGAACGCCGAGCCGTTGTTGTTGGACGCGGAGGTGAAGGCGTAGAGCACCTCCGAGAGCCCGTGCAGCCCGGGGTTCAGGATCGACGTGCTCTCCACGTCCTCCCGCACCGCCGGGATCGCGAAGCTCAGGGCCGTGCCGGCCAGCACGAGCGTCGGCGTCACGAGGATGTAGAGGCTCGCGAGCTTGATCTCGCGCGGGCCGAGCTTCTTGCCCAGGTACTCGGGCGTCCGGCCGACCAGCAGCCCGCCGACGAACACGGCCAGCACCGCGAGCACGAGCATCCCGTAGAGGCCCGAGCCGACGCCGCCGGGGGCGACCTCCCCGAGCATCATGTTGAGCATCGGCAGCATGCCGCCGAGCGCGGTGAAGGAGTCGTGCATCGCGTTGACGGCGCCGGTCGAGGTGAGCGTCGAGGCGGTCGCGTAGAGGGCGGAGCCGGCGATGCCGAAGCGCGTCTCCTTGCCCTCCATCGCGGCTCCGGCGGCCTGTGCCGCGGATCCGCCGCCCGCCGCCTCCAGCGCGGTGAGGGCCGCGAGCGACACGACGAAGATCGTCGCCATCGCCGCGAGGATCGCGCGCCCCTGCCGCACGTCGCCGACCATCCGGCCGAAGGTGCGCGGCAGCGAGAACGGGATCGCGAGGATCAGCACGATCTGCAGCAGCGACACCCACGCCGAGGGGTTCTCGAACGGGTGCGCGGAGTTGGCGTTGAAGTAGCCGCCGCCGTTGGTGCCGAGCAGCTTGATCGCCTCCTGCGAGGCCACCGCGCCGCCCGGGATGCTCTGCTCGCCGCCGGTGAGTGTGGTCACCGTCAGCGGGCCGTTCAGGTTCTGGATCACGCCGCCCGCGATCATCACGACCGCCGCCACCACCGCGAGGGGCAGCAGGAGGCGCAGCGTGCCGCGCACGAGGTCGACCCAGAAGTTGCCGAGCGTTCCGGAGGAGCGGCGCGCGAATCCGCGGATCAGCGCCACCGCCACGGCCAGGCCCACGGCCGCCGAGACGAAGTTCTGCACGGCGAGGCCGCCGAGCTGCACCGCGAAGCCGAGGGTCGCCTCCGGGGAGTAGGACTGCCAGTTGGTGTTGGTGACGAACGAGACGGCGGTGTTGAACGCCAGCCCCTCCGGCACCGCGGGCAGGCCGAGGGAGCCGGGCAGGACCGCCTGGAGGCGCTGCATCCCGTAGAGCAGGAGCACGCCGACGAGCGAGAAGGCCAGCACGGCCCGGAGGTAGGCGCGCCAGCTCTGCTCGCCCGCGGAGTCGACGCCGATGAGGCGGTAGACGCCGCGCTCGAGGGCGAGGTCGCGCGTCGAGGTGTAGACGCGGAACATGTGGTCGCCGAGGGGGCGGTGGAGGAGGGCGACGGCCAGGCCGACGGTCGCGACCTGGAGGACGGCGAGGAGCGGATCCATCAGAAGCGCTCCGGTCGGATCAGGGCCGCGACGAGGTAGACGACGGCGGCGAGCGCCAGCACGGCCGCCAGGGCGTCGAAGACGATCACCGGCCCGCCTCCTTCTCGCGGGTCCCGCGGGTCGCCGAGGGGGGCGGTCCGCCCAGCCGCTCGACCCCCTTCGCGGCGAGAGCGATGAGCGAGAAGAGGGCGAGCACGCCGAGGAGGTAGGCGAGGTCGAGCACGGAGGACTCCATCCGGGGAGCGGACGACGCCCGGGACCGGACGCCTGCCGGGAAGCGGCACAGGAAGCGATGCAACACCTCGCGGGGGCCCCTCGGAGCGGTCCTCACGGTTCCCCTACGGCCCGGCCCGGAGTCCTCGCGTTTCCCTCACGCGGACGGCGGCGGGCGCCCGGCGGAGGGGCGCGAGCCGGGCGGGAGCCGAGCGGTGAGAGCGTTCTCCCCTAGCAACGGCGGGGGTCGACGTCCCGAAGATCACATTTCGGCATCGCCTGGACAAATTCGCCGCCCGCGCTTTACTCCCCCCGATCGAAGGAATATGTTCTCTCCGTGGACAAAGCCCCTCGGGGCTCTCCCGCCCTCCCGGGCGACGACACGACGACGTGCGCCACACGTGCACGCCTCTTGTCGTCCTCTCCCTCGGACACTGCTTTCAGAGAGGAATGCACTCCATGAAGTTCTCCCGCGGCATCACCACGCTGGCCGCCGCCGGCATCATCTCCCTCGGCCTCGCGGCCTGTTCCGCGAGCCCCGCCAACTCCGGAGGCGCCGCTGCCGGCGCCGGCGCGGAAGGCGACTGCACCGTCGGCATCTCGATGCCCACGCGCAGCCTCGAGCGCTGGATCAACGACGGCGAAGGCCTCCAGTCGCAGCTCGAGGGCGACGGCTGCACCGTCGACCTCCAGTACGCCGACAACAAGACCGATCAGCAGATCTCGCAGATCCAGAACCAGATCGCCGGCGGCTCCAAGATCCTGGTCATCGCCGCGATCGACGGCGAGGCGCTCGCGCCCGTCCTCGCCGAGGCGAAGAAGCAGAACGCCACCGTCATCGCCTACGACCGTCTCATCAACGGCACCGCGGACGTCGACTACTACGCGACCTTCGACAACTACAAGGTCGGCCAGCTCCAGGGCCAGTACATCGAGTCGACCCTCGACCTGAAGAACGCCGCGGGTCCCTTCACCCTCGAGCCCTTCGCCGGCAGCCCCGACGACAACAACGCGAAGTTCTTCTTCTCCGGCGCGTGGGACGTCCTGCAGCCCTACATCGAGAGCGGCAAGCTCACCGTCCCCTCGGGCAAGTCGCCCGCGTCGGACGACGACTGGGCCTCGATCGGAATCCAGGGCTGGGCCTCCGACAAGGCGCAGTCCGAGATGGACAACCGCCTCTCGTCCTTCTACACCGGAGGCCAGAAGGTCGACGTCGTGCTCTCCCCCAACGACAGCCTGGCCATCGGCATCGAGGCCTCGCTGAAGTCGGCCGGCTACACCCCCGGCGCCGACTACCCGGTCATCACCGGCCAGGACGCCGACAAGGCCAACGTCAAGGCGATCCTCGCCGACGAGCAGTCCATGACGGTCTGGAAGGACACCCGCACCCTCGGCGACCGCGTCTTCCAGATGGTGCAGTCGATCGTCGCGGGCGAGGAGCCCGAGGTCAACGACACCGAGACCTACGACAACGGCGAGAAGGTCGTCCCGTCCTACCTGCTGGAGCCGCAGGTCGTCACGAAGGACGACGTGCAGTCGGTCCTCGTCGACTCCGGCTTCCTCAAGGCCGGCGACGTCGGACTCTGATCCGTCGGGCGGGGGCGGGGAGGAGTGATCCTCCCCGCCCCCGCCTCCCCGTCCGCACACCACTCCCCCCCAACGAAGTGAGGCCCTGTTGGCCAGTCCCATCCTCATCATGCGCGACATCGTCAAGGAGTTCGGCGGCGGCGTCCGCGCCCTCGACGGCGTCTCGCTCTCGGTCCAGCCCGGCGAGGTCCACGCCATCTGCGGCGAGAACGGCGCCGGCAAGTCGACCCTGATGAAAGTCCTCTCCGGCGTGTACCCGTACGGCAGCTTCGAGGGCACCATCGAGTTCGAGGGCGAGGAGGCGCAGTACCGGTCGATCAACGACAGCGAGGCCGACGGCATCGTGATCATCCACCAGGAGCTCGCCCTCAGCCCCTACCTCTCCATCGCCGAGAACATCTTCCTCGGCAACGAGAAGTCGACCCGCGGCGTCATCAACTGGAACGCGACCAACGCGGAGGCGGCCAAGCTGCTCGCCCGCGTCGGCCTCGCCGAGAGCCCCGCGACCAAGATCCTCGAGCTGGGCGTCGGCAAGCAGCAGCTCGTCGAGATCGCCAAGGCCCTCGCCAAGGAGGTGAAGCTCCTCATCCTCGACGAGCCCACCGCCGCCCTCAACGACGAGGACAGCGACCACCTGCTCGGCCTGATCGACCAGCTCCGCAAGCAGGGCATCACCTGCATCATCATCAGCCACAAGCTGAAGGAGATCCGCGCCATCGCGGACACCGTCACGATCATCCGCGACGGCCGCACCATCGAGAGCTTCCCGATGGCCGGCGAGGAGGCGTCCGAGAGCCGGATCATCCGCGCGATGGTCGGCCGCGACCTCAACAGCATGTTCCCGCCGCGCGACCCGCAGATCGGCGAGGAGAAGCTGCGCGTCGAGAACTGGACGGTCCACCACCCCGTCGACATCAACCGCGTGGTCGTCGACGACGCCTCCTTCACCGTCCGCGCCGGCGAGATCGTCGGCTTCGCGGGCCTGATGGGCGCCGGACGCACCGAGCTCGCGATGAGCATCTTCGGGAGGAGCTACGGCACCGGCATCTCCGGCCGCGTCTACAAGGACGGCGAGGAGATCCAGACCCGCACCGTCGACGAGGCCATCCGCAACGGCCTCGCCTACGCGACCGAGGACCGCAAGCGCTACGGGCTCAACCTCATCGGCGACATCACCGTCAACGTCTCGGCCGCCGCGCTCTCGCGCCTGGCCCGGCTCGGCGTGATCGACAAGCACCGCGAGTACAAGGTCGCCGACTCGTACCGATCGAAGATGAACATCAAGGCGCCGACCGTCTCGGCCGTCACGGGGAAGCTCTCCGGCGGCAACCAGCAGAAGGTCGTCCTCTCGAAGTGGATCTTCTCCGGTCCCGACGTGCTGATCCTCGACGAGCCCACCCGCGGCATCGACGTGGGAGCCAAGTACGAGATCTACGGGATCATCAACGAGCTCGCGGCCCAGGGCAAGGCGGTCGTCGTCATCTCGTCCGAGCTGCCCGAGCTGATCGGCCTCGCCGACCGCATCTACACCATCTCCGAGGGACGGATCACGGGCGAGATCGATCGCGCCGACGCCACCCAGGAGCACCTCATGCACTACATGACCGCCGGAAAGGAACAGGCCCGATGAGCGCCACGACCACCACAGCGCCGGCGGACACGCCCGCCAACACGCCCTCCACCCCGCCCAAGCGCTCGCGCCGGCTGAACATCAACCTCCGGCAGTACGGCATCCTCGCCGCGCTGGCCATCATCATCCTGCTCTTCCAGGTGCTGACCGGCGGGCGCCTGCTCCTGCCCGGCAACGTCAACAACCTGATCCAGCAGAACGCCTACGTGCTGATCCTCGCGATCGGCATGGTGATGGTCATCATCGCCGGCCACATCGACCTCTCGGTCGGCTCGGTCGTGGCGATGGTCGGCGCCATCTCGGCGATCGCGATGAACAACTGGGGCCTGCCCTGGTGGGCGGCCGTCGTCGTCGCCCTCGTCACCGGCGCCGCCGTCGGAGCCTGGCAGGGCTTCTGGGTCGCCTTCGTCGGCATACCGGCGTTCATCGTGACCCTCGCGGGCATGCTGATCTTCCGCGGCTTCACCCTCGTCCTCCTCACCGGCGGAACGATCAACGGCCTCCCCACCGAGTTCACCGCGATCGGCGCCGGCTGGCTCCCGGGCGTCCTCGGCGGCATCGCCGGGCGCGACGCGCTCACCCTGGTCCTCGGCCTGATCGTCTGCGTCGTCCTCGTGGCCCAGCAGCTCCGCAGCCGCGCGACCCTCCGCCGCCTCGAGCTGCCCCGAGAGCCCATCGGCTCGCTGGTCGCGAAGTCGGCCATCGCCGTCATCGCGATCATGGCCCTCTCCTGGCTGCTCGCCGGCTACAGCGGAACCCCGATCATCCTGATCGTGCTCGCCGTGCTGATCCTCGCCTACAGCTTCGTGCTCGGCCGGACGGTCTTCGGCCGCCACATCTACGCGATGGGCGGCAACCTGTTCGCCGCGATGATGTCCGGCGTCAAGACGAAGTGGGTCAACTTCTTCATCTTCGTCAACATGGGCGCACTGGCCGGAGTCGCGGGCATAGTCAGCACCGCCCGCGCCGGCGGTGCGGTCGCCTCGGCCGGACAGAACTACGAGCTGGACGCGATCGCCGCGGTCTTCATCGGCGGCGCCGCCGTCCAGGGAGGCGTGGGCACCGTCGTCGGAGCCGTCATCGGCGGACTCGTGATGGGCGTGCTCAACATGGGCCTCTCCATCCTCTCGGTCGACGCGGCCTGGCAGATGGCGATCAAGGGCTTCGTGCTCCTGCTCGCGGTGGCGTTCGACATCTTCAACAAGCGCCGCGCCGGCGGCCGCTAGGCGAACGCCGGGCGCCGCCCAGCGGCGCTCCTCGTCCTTCTCTTCTACAGTTCTCGGGCGCGGCTTCTCCTCGGGGGAGCCGCGCCCGAGTGCATCCGAGACCCGTCGGGGTCCAGCGACAGGCAGGCGATCATGGCAGGAGCAGTCGGAGCCTCCAGCAACGCGCTGCTGCGCCGCACGAACCTCGCGAGCCTCGCGACGCTGGTGCACCGCTCCGGTCCCACCAGCCGCGCCGAGCTCGGCCGCCTCACCGGGCTGAACCGCTCCGCCGTCGCGAACCTCGTCGGCGAGCTGAGCGAGCTCGGCTGGGTGGCGGAGGAGACCACCGCGCCCGACGGCCGCATCGGCCGCCCCAGCGCCACCGTCGTCCCCGGCGACCGGTTCGCGGCCGTGGGCGTCCACCTCGACACCGACGCGATCATCGTCGGCCTCGTCGGGCTGCACGGCGAGCTGCTCCGCCGCGTCCGCTTCGACACCCCCAAGCCCGCGAGCCCCGCCACGGTGGTCCGCGTCGTCACCGGAATCGTCGAGGGCTTCCGCTCCGAGCGGGAGTCGCTGCGCACGCTGGTCGGCGCGGGCGTCGCCGTCCCCGGCCTCGTCCAGGCCGACTCCGGCTTCGTCCACCGCGCCCCGCACCTGGGCTGGCGCGACGTCGACCTCGCCACCCAGCTCAGCCGCGCCCTCGATCTCCCGGTCGCCGTCGGCAACGACGCGACCCTCGGCGCCATCGGCGAGTCCCTCTTCGGAGCCGCGCACGGCGTGGCCGACGTCGTCTACGTCACCGGCGGCGCGGGCGGCATCGGCGGAGGAGTCATCATCGGCGGCGTCCCGCTCCAGGGCTCCTCGGGGTTCGCGGCCGAGCTGGGCCACACCCTCGTCGCCACGAACGGCCGCCTCTGCGGCTGCGGCCGGCGCGGCTGCCTGGAGGCCGAGGTCCGGATGCGCTCCCTCCTCGACGTCCTCGGCGCCCGCGTCCTCGACCAGGACGAGCTCGACATCGCCCTGGGCACCTCCCGCGACCCCGCCGTCCTCGGCGAGGTCGCCCGCCAGGTCGACCTGCTCTCGGAGGGCCTGTCCACCTACATCAACCTCTTCAACCCCACCGCGGTCGTGCTGGGCGGCTTCCTCGGCTCGCTGCTCACCGTCGACCGCGAGCGCCTCGCCGCCCGCGTCTCCGCCCGGGCCCTGAGCGACCTCGCGCGCGGCGTGCGGATCGAGCGGGCCGCCCTGCGCTCGAGGCTGGAACTCGTCGGCGCCGCGGAGCTACCCTGGCGGCGGGCGCTGGCGGATCCCGCCGCCGTCACCGGGGGCGCGCAGCCGCCGGGTGGGAGCAGCAGCCGCGAGGACGCCCTGGGCGCCCGCGCCTGACCCCGGCACTCGAGTGCCGGCACCGCGTCGAGGAGGACGAGCATGGCCGACTGGAACGACACGATCATCGAGGAGTTCCGCGCGAACGGCGGGACCGTGACCACGGGCGGCTTCGGGAGGAGCCTCGTGCTGGTGCACCACCGCGGCGCCCGCTCCGGTCAGGAGCGCGTGACTCCGCTGATGGCGCTGCACCCCTCCGACGACGTCTGGCTGCTCGCCGCGTCCGCCGCCGGTGCGCCGAAGCACCCCGCCTGGTTCCACAACACGATCGCCCACCCGGACCTGGCGATCGAGACCCCCGACGACGGCACCGTCGACGTCCGGGCCCGCGTCCTCGCCGGGGAGGAGCGCGACGCCGGCTGGGCACGCTTCACCACCGCCTCCGCCGGCTTCCTCGACTACGAGAAGCGCACCACCCGCACCATCCCCGTCGTGGAGCTCACCCGCCGCTGCTTCGACCTCAACAATGAGACGGTTGGCAAGAAGAAGAATTGATGGATATCAGCTTGTGGGCAGCCTCGGCGTATAGGTGGATCACCACGCCGCCATGGTTCCTTTACTTCCTTCAGGACGAGACGTTTTGGGATTGGTGCAGGCCCGCCCTTGCTGCGCTCGTGACGTTCACGCTCACTCAACTCAATCAACGCAATACAGCGCAGAACCAATTGAGGGCACAGGGCATAGCTGGAACTCTGCAACTTGCACGAGACAAGGAAGCGTGGGAACGGGATAAAATGGCCCGCCTCCGAGAAAGCAACCAAAAAGATATTCGACTGCTCTACGCGCTCTACACTCAAGTTTACCGCGACCTCCTTGCGGCAAGACCCTCACTAGCAGAGACGATCAGAGGTGCGAGTTGGCAGCCTAAATGGAGCGCAATCTGGACTGAGGAGCGAAGCCTTGAGGCCGACGTTCTCGGAGAACTCCTGCTCGACCCTGAAGCAAGATCAAAGCTGAAGAAGATTAATCGGCTCCTCGACGGAGCGGCGGACATCGCTGCCGACACCGGAGGCCGTGCGCCCACATCCGCCATCGACCTTCGCGAGCTGGGAAAGAAACTCACCTCGTCTGCCGTCGACCTACTCGCGGCGTATCTTCGAGGAGAGAAAGTCGGCCACGGCGACGATCCGGCACTGAACACCCTGGAGAACCTTTTATCCGGCGTTGAAGAGTGGGATGCAGCCGAGGAACTTCGACAGATGCAAGCAACAGAAGAAGAAGAAGAAGCAGAAGAAGAAGAAGAAGCAGAAGAAGAAGCAGAAGCAGACGCAGACGCAGAGGCGGCTGAAGAAACGGCGAAAAATATAAAACAAGAAGAATAGAAGCTTTTACAGGCAGAGGGGTACGTTTGGCGGCATTAACAGCACCTCCCCTAAAAGTCACCGTCGGATGAGTACCTCAGACGCGAGATTTGCGCGTAGATTCGCGAAGGCGTGGCCGAGTGCAGGCAACGGCTCAAAGATTACTAGGGGAAATCAGAGATCAATTATTGACCCCGGGTCATCCGCGCTAGGTCAGCGGCACCTTCGCTAGCAGAACCCTTAGCGCAGGCACGGGACCCGAGGCTCAGTCCTGCCGGCAGCTCGAACTTCAGCAAGTACTTCCGGCCGGGAACGGGAGAAGCCCCCGACCGGACATCCGATCGAGGGCTTCTTCTCCGGTTCTCTCGAACCCGGTTCTCATGAACTCTGGTGCGCGAGGGGGGAGTTGAACCCCCACGCCCTTTCGGGCACACGGACCTGAACCGTGCGCGTCTGCCTATTCCGCCACTCGCGCTCACCAGCGGCACCGAAGCGCCGACGAGAAATCGTAGCATCCCCCGGCCCCGGAGCCGAACCGGCACCCGCCGCCCCGGGTCGGAGCTCCCCCGGGAGCCGCCACCGGGCCGTGCCGGTGAGAGCGCGCACACGGCACTCCGGCCGCGAAACCACCGCGGAGGATCGCGCATCCAGACCATCCCAGTAACATGCCCGTAGCCGTGCGCGGCGCAGACCAAGAAGAGGAAGCGGCGACGGGCGCGCAGACATCTCGATCCGTGCGCGACCGCCGAGAAGGCGAAGAACCGGAAGATCGGAAGACTGTGGGCATACTGGACAACTTCGAGAAGGGACTCGAGCGCGTCGTCAACGGCGCGTTCGCGCGGACCTTCAAGTCGGGTCTGCAGCCGGTCGAGCTCGCCTCCGCCCTCCGCCGGGAGCTCGACACCTCCGCCGCCGTGGTCAGCCGCGACCGCATCCTCGTCCCCAACAGCCTGGTCCTGCGGATGTCCGCGACCGACCTCGACCGGATGCAGCGCCTCGGCGCCACGCTGATCGACGAGCTCACCACGGTCGCCACCGAGCACGCCACCAAGCAGGGCTTCCGCTTCCCCGGCCCGATCGACATCTCCCTCGCCGTCGATCCGGCGCTCAGCGACGGCATGGTCGAGGTCGACTCCCGCAGCGTGAAGGGCACCGTCGCCTACACGCCCGTCCTCGACATCGACGGCCGGCGCCACCCGATCACGAAGGCGCGCACCGTCATCGGCCGCGGCAGCGACGCCGACATCACCGTCGACGACTCGGGCACCTCCCGCAAGCACGTCGAGATCCTCTGGGACGGGTCCCGTGCCCAGGTGCACGACCTCGGGTCCACGAACGGCTCCAAGCTCGACGGCCGGCCCGTCACGCAGGCGCCCCTGGCCCCCGAGCAGACCATCACGATCGGGCGCACCTCGATCGTCTACCGCGTCGTGCAGGGCTCCGCGCCCGCACGCACCGACCGCCCGTCGTCCGGCAGGGCAGCCGGACGCGGTTCCGAGGGATTCTGGGACGACCGGCTATGAGCGAGCTCACTCTCTTCCTCCTGCGCATCGCGTTCCTCGCGCTGCTGTGGTTCTTCGTGTTCGGCATCGTCTACGCGCTGCGCTCCGACCTGTTCGGGCAGCGCGTGCGCAAGCTGCCGCCCGGCGCGCAGGCCGCGTCCCCCGAGGCCCCGTTCGTGACGGCGGCCCAGCCCGTGGTCGCCGCGGCCGCCGCGGCTCCCACGCCCGCGCAGCCCGCCTCCCCGTCGGCACCCTCGGCCCGGAGGAGCCGCGAGGCCGCCGCCGAGCGCGCCGAGCAGGGAGGCGCCGCCACGGTCCACACGGCGCAGCGCCTCGTGATCACCTCGGGCCCCAAGCGGGGCACCGAGCTCGAGCTGACCGGCGACCCGCTGACGATCGGCCGCTCCGCCGAGTCGACGCTGGTCATCCGCGACGACTACACCTCGACCCACCATGCGCGCCTTCTCCTCTGGAACGACGAGTGGATGATCCAGGACCTCGACTCCACCAACGGCACCTTCCTCGACGGCCGCCGCGTCGGCGCGCCCACCAAGGTGCCGCTGGACACGCCCGTGAAGGTCGGCACCACCACCTTCGAACTGCGGCGGTCGTAGCGCGTGGCCCCCACTCCGGAGAGCGGCTCCGGCCACGGCGCGGTGCGCGAGAGCGCCGCCGTCTCGCACGTCGGCAGGATCCGCTCCAACAACCAGGACTCCGGCTACGCGGGCCGGCAGCTCTTCGTCGTCGCCGACGGCATGGGCGGTCACGCGGGCGGCGACGTCGCCTCCTCCATCGCGATCAAGCGCATCGCGGAGGCGGACCGCGTCTACGCCTCCACCTACGAGGCCGAGGACGAGCTCAAGCGCACCCTGCTGGCGGCCAACACCCTGCTGGCCGACGCCGTGGTCGACCACCCCGAGCTCACCGGCATGGGCACCACCGTCAGCGCGATCGCCCGCGTCGGCGAGTCGGTGGCGATCGCGCACATCGGCGACTCCCGCATCTACGTCCTCCGCGACGGCCGGCTCGAGCAGGTCACGACCGACCACACCTTCGTGCAGCGCCTCGTCGACTCCGGCCGCATCACGGAGGAGGAGGCGATGACGCATCCGCGCCGCTCCGTCCTGATGCGGGTCCTCGGCGATGTGCACACCAACCCCGAGATCGACACGCTCACGCTCGAGACCGAGCCGCACGACCGCTGGCTGATCTGCTCCGACGGCCTCTCCGGCGTCGTCCCGCACGACGAGATCCTCAAGGAGCTCAGCCGCGACGAGACCGCCCAGCAGGTGGCCGACCGCCTGATCCGCGACAGCCTCTCGCACGGCGCCCCGGACAACGTCACCGTCGTCGTCCTCGACATCCCCGGGGCGGGCGACACCGCGCGCATCCTCGCCCCCGTGGAGGAGCCGGTGGTCGTCGGATCCGCCGCCGCGCCCACGCCCTTCAGCACCGACGACTCGCAGAACCGCGTCCGGATCCCCGGCCTCCGCCTGCACACCCGCGCTCCCGCCGCGCAGGGCCCCACCCACTTCGAGCCCGCGTCCGAGGACTACCTCGACGAGCTGATCGAGGAGGACCGCCGCCGGCACCTGCGCCGCCGCATCACCTGGCTCGTCGGCCTGTCCCTCGTGCTCATCATCGGATTCCTCGGGATCCTCTTCGCCTACGACTGGACGCAGTCGCGCTTCTACGTCGGCACCGACGGGGACACCGTGATCATCTACCAGGGCATCCAGCAGTCGGTCGGCCCGCTCTCGCTCTCGGAGGTGAAGGAGGACACGGGCATCCCGCTCGACTCCCTCCGCGCCTACGACGTCGAGCAGCTGGAGCAGACGATCAGCGCCGACTCCTACGCCGGCGCGGTCGACATCGTCGAGCGCCTCACGGACGCGAACGGAGCACCATGACGGACGCCGCCACGGCCACCGCCCGCCCCGCCCCCGAGCGGCAGGGCTTCTTCCGCCAGAAGCTGCGCAATCTCGAGCTCCTGCTCCTGATCGGCGCATGCCTCATCGACGCCGGCGCGATCGTGCTCGTGCAGCTCGGCGCCCTCGGCTCGATCGACACCACGCTGGTCTCGCTGGGCGCCGGCCTCTCGGCGCTCGTGCTCGCCGTGCACGTCGTGCTGCGCTTCGCGGCCCCGGCGGCCGACCCCTTCCTCCTCCCGATCGCCACCGTGCTGAACGGCCTGGGCGTCGCCGAGATCTACCGGATCGACATCGCCGACGGCGCGACCGGCTGGGAGTCGGTGGCGGTGCGGCAGATCTTCTGGAGCGCCCTGGCCGTCGTGGCGGCGATCGTGGTGCTGCTGGTCATCCGCAACCACCGCGTGCTGTTCCGCTACACCTACGTCGCCGGGTTCGCGGCGATCGTGCTGCTCCTGCTGCCGCTCCTGCCCTTCATCGGCCGCGAGGTCAGCGGCGCGCGCGTGTGGATCGGGATCGGCGACGTGGCGAGCTTCCAGCCCGGCGAGATCGCCAAGATCGCCCTCGCGGTCTTCTTCGCCGGCTACCTCGTGCGCAACCGCGACTCCCTCTCGATGGTGGGCCGCACCGTCCTCGGGATGCGCTTCCCGCGCCTGCGCGACCTCGGCCCGATCCTGGTGGTCTGGGCGGTCACGATGGGCGTCATCGTCTTCCAGCGCGACCTGGGGACGGCTCTGCTCTACTTCGGCCTGTTCCTGGTCATGCTCTACGTCGCGACCGGCCGCACCAGCTGGGTCCTCATCGGCGTCGGCCTGTTCCTCGGCGGCGCGCTGCTGGCGAGCCAGACGCTCGACTACGTGGGCAACCGCTTCGCCAACTGGCTCGAGCCCTTCAGCGCCGAGCGCTACGGGGCGGATCCGGGCGGCAGCTACCAGCTCGTGCAGGGCCTCTTCGGCCTCGCGCACGGCGGGCTGCTCGGCACGGGCCTCGGCCAGGGGATGCCGGATCTCACGCCGGTCCCGCAGTCCGACTACATCATCGCCAGCCTCGGCGAGGAGCTGGGCCTCGCCGGGCTCTTCGCGATCTTCGGCCTCTACCTCCTGCTGGTCTCGCGCGGGTTCCGCATCGGCTTCGCCGGGCAGGACGACTTCGGGCGCCTCCTGGGAGTCGGCCTCTCGTTCGTGATCGCTCTGCAGTGCTTCATCGTCATCGGAGGCGTCACCCGTGTCATCCCGCTGACCGGCCTGACCACGCCGTTCCTCGCCGCCGGCGGCTCCTCCCTCGTGGCGAACTGGATGATCGTGGCGGTGCTGCTGCGCCTGTCCGACACAGTCCGCAGTCAGCCTCGTCTGGTGGTGTGATCCGTCGATGAACCGAGAACTCAAACGGGTGAGCCTCGTCGTGCTGACGATGTTCGTGGCCCTCTTCCTCTCCACCACCACCATTCAGGTGATCCAGGCCGACTCCCTCGACGAGGACGGCCGCAACACGCGGACCCTCTACGAGAGCTTCTCGACCGAGCGCGGTGCGATCCTCGCCGGCGGTCAGCCGATCGCCTCCTCGACGCCGTCGGACGACCTCTACAAGTTCCAGCGGCAGTACGCGAACGGCCCGCTCTACTCCGCCGTGACCGGCTACTTCACTCTGAACCAGGGCACCACCGGCATCGAGCGCACGCTCAACGACTACCTCTCGGGCACCTCGAACTCGCAGTTCTTCGACGAGATCAACAACCTCGTCACGGGCCAGGACCCGAAGGGCGCGTCGGTCGAGCTCTCGATCGACCCGGTCGCCCAGCAGGCCGCCTTCGACGCGCTCGGCGACTACACGGGGGCCGTCGTCGTGACGGAGCCGGCCACCGGCCGCATCCTCGCGATGGTCTCGAAGCCCACCTTCGACCCCACCGCGCTCGCCTCCCACGACACCGACGACGTCCTCGCCGCCTACCGGGCGCTGAACGACGACTCCTCCGAGCCCCTCGTGAACCGGGCCATCGGCGGCTCGCTCAACCCGCCCGGCTCCGTCTTCAAGCTCGTCGTGGCCTCGGCCGCCCTCGAGTCCGGCCGCTTCACCGCCGACTCGAGCTTCCCCAACGTCGAGTCGTACACGCTGCCCGGCTCCTCGTCGCAGGTGATCAACTCCGGAGGCGGTCTCTGCGGCTCCGGAGAGACGGTCACGCTGGCCACCGCCGTCTCGCTCTCCTGCAACGTCCCGATGGCCGAGATGGGCGTGCAGCTGGGAGCGGACGCGATCCGCTCGCAGGCCGAGAAGTTCGGCTTCGACACCGAGCTCGAGATCCCGATGTCGGTCGAGGCGAGCACGTACCCGACGAAGACGGACGACGCCCAGACGGCCCTCACCGCCTTCGGGCAGTACGAGGTGCGCGCTACGCCGCTGCAGATCGCCATGGTCTCCGCGGCGATCGCGAACGGCGGCGAGGTGATGCAGCCGAACCTGGTCGACTCGATCCGCTCGCAGGACCTCAGCGTGCTGCAGCAGTTCCAGGAGAAGTCGCTCGGCCGGGCGGTGAGCACGCAGACCGCGGACGCCGTCGAGGCGATGATGGTCGCCAGCGTCCAGGGCGGCGCGGCGACGAATGCAACAATAGGGGGCGTCACTGTGGCCGGTAAGACCGGTACCGCCGAGAACGGCGGGGACGACCCGTACACCCTCTGGTTCACCGGCTTCGCGCCTGCGGACGACCCGCAGTACGCCATCACCGTGCTCGTGGAGAACGGTGGAGGGCTCGGCCAGACCGGGTACGGCAACCTGATCGCCGCACCCATCGGACAACAGGTACTAGAGGCGGTGCTGAACAAATGAGACCCACGACAGGCCTCACCTTCGGGGGACGCTACGAGCTGCAGTCCCGGATCGCCATCGGCGGCATGGGAGAGGTGTGGCAGGCGACCGATCTGGTCATCGGCCGCACCATCGCGATCAAGATCCTGAAGGACGAGTACCTCGGCGACCCCGGCTTCCTCGAGCGCTTCCGCGCCGAGGCCCGCCACGCGGCGCTGGTCAACCACGAGGGCATCGCCAACGTCTACGACTACGGCGAGGAGGACGGCTCGGCCTACCTGGTCATGGAGCTCGTCCCCGGCGAGGCGCTCTCGACCGTCCTCGAGCGCGAGCGCGTCCTGTCGACCGACAAGGTCCTCGACATCGTCGCGCAGACCGCGCTCGCCCTGCACGCCGCGCACGCCGCGGGCCTCGTGCACCGCGACGTGAAGCCGGGCAACCTGCTCATCACGCCGGACGGCCGCGTCAAGATCACCGACTTCGGCATCGCGCGCATCGCCGACCAGGTCCCGCTGACGGCGACCGGGCAGGTCATGGGCACGGTCCAGTACCTGTCCCCGGAGCAGGCGAGCGGCCAGCCCGCCTCCCCCGCCACCGACATCTACTCGCTGGGCATCGTCGCGTACGAGTGCCTGGCCGGGCGCCGCCCCTTCACGGGCGAGTCGCAGGTCGCCATCGCGATGGCGCAGATCAACGACACCCCGCCGGAGCTGCCGGTCACGGTCGCGGAGCCGGTGCGCAACCTCGTGTACTCCTGCATCGCCAAGAAGCCGGCCGACCGCCCCGCCACCGCCGCGCACCTCGCGCGGGCGGCCCAGGCGCTGCGCTCGGGCGACGTGCGCGGAGCGGCGCTGGCCGTCCCCGCGGTCCTCAGCGACCTGCCCGCGACGCAGGCGACCACCGTCCTCCCCTCCAACCAGGGCGCGACGCAGGCGACCACGGTGCTGCCCTCCGGCGCGCCCGCGGCCGCGGCCGCCGCTCCGTTCGTGCCGATCGAGGAGCCGCTCGAGGCCTCCGAGGAGCCGCGCAGGCGCAGCCCCTGGACCTGGCCGCTGATCGCCCTCATCGTGATCCTCGCCGTCGTCATCGCGGGCACGATCTTCGCCCTGACGACCGGCGGGAGCAGCGACCCGGCCGCCTCCCCCACCGCGACGACCAGCACTGCCCCGTCGCCGACGCCGTCCGAGACTCCGAGTCCCACGCCGACGCCGACCTCGAACACGGTCGTCATCGACAAGGCCGACTACGTCGGGCGCTCCTTCGACGACGTCGAGACCGAGCTCGAGGCCCTGGGCATGGGCGTCCGCCGCGCGGACGGCCCGAGCGCCCCCACCGCCGAGCAGGTCGGACTCGTCGAGGACGTGAACCCCACCGCGAACGTGGTGAAGGGCACGACCATCGAGGTCTCCGTCTTCACCGAGGTCGCGACCCCGGACGCACCGACCGCCGTGCCGACCGTCACCCCCGCCGCCTCCAGCGTCGAGGCGGGCGCGACGTTCAACGTCACCTGGAGCAACTACAACCAGTGCCCGAGCGGAACCTCCGTGAGCGGTTACCGGGTGACCGCGACCGGCGAGGGCGCGAGCGTGACGAGCACCAACCCGTCGAACTCGACGACCGCGACGATCCAGGCCGGCACCACGGCGGGCACGATCGACGTCACGTACACCGTGCTCTGCGGCGAGTCGGAGTCGGCGGCCTCGCCCACCCTCTCCGTCACCGTCGAGGAACCGGCTCCGACCCCGGCGCCGACCCCCACCTCGAAGGCCACCTCGACGCCCACCCCCTCCGAGTAGCGGCGGCGCGCCGGGCCGGGGCACCGCTCCGGCCCGGCGCCTCGCGGCCGTCGCGTCGCGCCCCCGCCCGGAACACCAGGGGCCCATAGGTACACTTGCCGTGGCTCCTCGGGGCCGCACCACACGGAAGTACAGGGCGGGAGCGTGCGCGTGACGGATGAGGGTCGCCTGATCGCGGGACGGTACCAGGTCGGGCCCCGGCTCGGCCGCGGCGGGATGTCCGAGGTGTACCTCGGCACCGACACCCGGCTCGGCCGCACCGTCGCCATCAAGGAGCTGAAGCTCTCCCTCTCCTCCGACTCCGCCTTCCGCCTGCGGTTCCGGCAGGAGGCGCAGTCCGCGTCGCGCATGTCGCATCCCACGATCGTCCGGGTCTTCGACGCGGGCGAGGAGGTCTCGCTCGACGACAACGGCGCCGAGTCGCGCCGGCCCTTCATCGTCATGGAGCACATCGAGGGCCGCCTCCTCAAGGACCTGATCGCCGAGGGCCCCCTCGACGTGGACGAGGCCGTCCGCATCACGGAGGGCATCCTCACCGCCCTCGAGTACTCGCACCGCGCAGGCGTCGTCCACCGCGACATCAAGCCCGGCAACATCATGCTGACCCCGTCGGGCCAGGTGAAGGTGATGGACTTCGGGATCGCCCGCGCCGTCTCCGACTCCGCCGCCACGGTCGCTCAGACCACGGCGATCCTCGGCACCGCGGCCTACTTCTCCCCCGAGCAGGCGAAGGGCGAGCAGGTCGACGCCCGCAGCGACCTCTACTCCGCCGGCATCGTGCTCTTCGAGCTCCTCACCGGCCGTGCGCCCTTCCGCGGCGACACCCCGGTGGCCGTCGCCTACCAGCACGTCAGCGAGACGCCGCCGGCGCCGAGCTCCATCAACCCGGCCGTCACGCCGGCGCTCGACGCGGTCGTCGCCCGCGCGCTGTCGAAGGACCGCTACGAGCGCTTCCAGGGAGCTGCGGAGTTCCGCGACGACCTGCGCGACGCCGCCGCGGGACGCCTCCCCGACCACCGCCCGATCGACGAGCTGACCACCTCGCTCTTCGCGGCCCGCAGCCAGGGCGGAGTCAACGACTCCGAGCTCGCCCTCCGCCAGCTGGCCGAGGACAACTCGATCGTCCGCACCCAGCGCCGCCCGCCGGTCCTCTGGATCTGGTCCTCGATCGTCGTGCTGGCCGTGATCGTCGCCGCACTCGTGATCTGGGTGCTGACGCTCCAGCCCGCGTCGACGCTGCCGTCGCAGTCGCGCGAGGTCCCCACCCTCACCGAGACCACCTACGACAGCGCCCAGTCGACCCTGACCGAGCTCGATCTCGTGCCGAGCCAGGTCGCGGAGTACAGCTCGACCGTCCCCGAGGGCGAGGTGATCCGCACGGATCCTGGCTCGGGCACGATCGTCGCGCCCGAGACGGTCATCCGCATCGTCGTGTCCCAGGGCCCCCAGCCCGTCGCCGTGCCGGACACCGTCGGGCAGAGCCTCGCCGAGGCCATCGACGCGCTCACCGCCGTCGGCTTCGTCGAGGGCTCCCAGACCCGCGAGAACTCGCCGACCGTCCCGGGCGACGTCGTGCTCTCCGCCTCCCCCGGAGCGGGACAGCAGGTCGCCCCGGGCACGCCGGTCGACCTCACGGTCTCCTCCGGCCAGGTCACGCTCCCCGACCTCGTCGGGACGTCCCTCAGCAGCGCACTGGCCACCCTCGCCTCCGAGAAGCTGCAGCTCGTGGGGGTCGAGGTCCCGGACGAGACCTGCGACGCGACCCGGGCGAACCCGCCCATCACGACCCAGTCCCTGGCTCCGGGCGACGTCCCGCAGGGATCGACCGTCCAGCTCGGATACTGCGCGGGCTGACCCGGCCTGCAGCCCGCTGCGGCTGCGGCGTCGGCCGACGGTGCCCGGTGGAGGCCGGGTCGCTGCTCTGCGCGCCGAGAAGGGCTCGTCCGGACGTTGCTCGTCGGGTTCGATGCTCCACGGGGGCCGACGGCCCCGAGCTGAACGGCTAGGCCCTGCGCGCGTCGGCGAGCGGGGGCTGGAGCAGCACGACCTCGCCGGCTGCCGATCCATCGGCGGGGCGCGCGATCCTGCCGCGGATGTCGCTCGGGGTGAGCCCCTCGCGGCGCTTGAGCGCACGGCGGAGGTGGTCCGCCGAGGAGAATCCGGACGCGGCGGCGATCGCCTCGAGCGGGACCTCCCGCGGGCGGCGGCGCAGGAGCTCCACGGCGCTGGCGACCCGGGATCGCTCGATCTCGCTCGCGACCGTGGTGCCCGCATCCTCGAAGAGCCGCTGGAGGGAGCGGGTGGACACGTTGACCGCGTCGGCCACCGCCTCCGGAGTGCAGCGCGGCGTGCGGTGCGTCCGGTCGATGACCGTGCGCGCGCGCCCGAGCGTGGCGGCTCGCACGCTCGTGGTGCCGGGCTGCGAGCTCGCCGCCGCGAGGAACGCGCTGGTGAGGAGCTGCTTGACCACGTGGGCGAAGCCGGTGACCTCGCCCTCGCCGGGCAGCCCCGTCCCCGACTCCGCCGCGAGGGCGAAGGCGGTCGTGAAGGCGTACGCGGCGCGGGTGGACCGGGCGTCGGGGTCGAGCGCGTAGACCGGGGCCGACGTGTCGAAGCCGTAGCGGCGCATCTCGTCGGCGCGCAGCGAGAGGTGGAGGATCGTGGCCGGAGTCGTCGACTCGGTCGTGAACGTCGTCGTCCCCTGCTGGTACGAGATCGAGCCCGGACGCAGCAGCACCGTTCGGTCCGGGGCGACCATGCGCACGAAGCCGTCGATGAGGAAGCTGAAAGTGAGGAAGGAGGTGTCGTCGGCCGGCCACGTCCCGCGGAGGACGCGCAGAGGCGAGACCGTCATCAGCACGACGCTCAGATCGGCGGTGCCGAATCCCGAACCGGTGATGCTCGGAACGGTGCCGGGTTTGACGACGATGCGCGGTCCGAGATTCTCGAGCTCTCGGATTCCCGAGAAAGCCCAGGAGATCGATGCGACCATCTGGTCCCCCCGGACTTCTCTTGTGGCGCCGACCCCCTGTCGACGCCCTCTGATTATGCAGCGAAAAGGGGCCGCATCCTCCGCCGGGAGCCCGTCAAATCCCGCCACCTGATCGGGGGGTGCGCAAGGGGGTGGACAAGGTCACGCTCATACCCTGTCGCGGCGTTCTCCTCCGCCCGCCGTCATTTAGCCGTCAGATGGCGGATTTCTACGTGAGAACGCACTCAGGGCGGCATCCCCGTTCGGGGGACGGTGGTCGCTGATCATTCTCAATGCTTCCGACTCGATAACGAGCCCGATAAGCCCGGCGAATTCCGCCTCATCGAGCCGGGATCGAGAGTCCGGGCGTGTCGTCGGCCGATACGGATGCTCCGCCCGGCCTCACCTCGCGCAGCCAGTTCTCGAGAAGGCGCCGCCCGCCCTCGGTGAGGACCGACTCCGGATGGAACTGCACGCCCACGAGCGGAGCACTCCGGTGCCGGACGGCCATGACCACTCCCTCCGGTGTCCGCGCCGTCACCCGCAGCTCCTCGGGAAGGCTCTCACCGTCGACCGCGAGCGAGTGGTACCGCATCGCGGCGAATCCGGAGGGCAGGCCGTCGAAGAGCGGATCTCCGTCGTGGAGGACCGCGGACGTCCGGCCGTGCAGCAGCTCCGGCGCCTCCGTGACGCGGGCGCCGAGAGCGTGGGCGAGCACCTGGTGGCCGAGGCAGACTCCGAGCAGCGGCCGCCCGGTCGCCTCCGCCCGCTGCACGAGCGCCGTCGACGCGGGGACGTCCTCGGGGCGGCCCGGTCCGGGTGAGACCAGGACTCCGTCCGCCTCCTCCGCGAGAGCCAGGAGCGCCGTCGTCCCGAGGTCGTCGAACTCGACCACGTCGACCTCGGCACCGAGCTCGCGGAGATACGAGACGAGCGTGAAGACGAAGCTGTCGTGGTGGTCGACGACCAGGATCCGCGGGGCCGCGCCGCCGGTCACGAGCCGACGGTCACGTTCCGGTCGAGCACGAGCGACTGCACCCAGGGGAACACCCACTCGTCGAGCGCGACCAGGACCGCCGCGACGAGGACGAGGACGATCAGGAGCCGGACCCACCACGGCCCGGGCAGAAGCCGCCACAGCGCTGCGTACACGGTCAGCCCTCCTGAGCCAGCGAGGCGGCGATCTCGGCGGGGGCGCCCGCGGACCGCGGCTGGAACGAGTCGAAGACGCCGTACGCGATGATCCGCTCGGCCGTCGAGTAGAGCGGGTTGCAGCTCGTCAGCGTGATCAGGCGGTCGGTCGGAGCCGCGTCCGGAGTCCACGGAACCGGGTCGATCACCTGGACGTCGGAGGGCTGGACGTACTCGAGGTTGCGGAAGCGGTAGGTGTACCAGCCGTCCGCCGTCTCGATGTAGATCGGGTCGCCGAGCTGGAGCTCGTCGATCAAGTGCATGCCTCCGCCGTACGCGCTGCGGTGCGCGGCGAGCGCGAAGTTGCCGGCCTGGCCGGGCATCTGCGTCCCGGGGTAGTGGCCGATGCTCCCCTCGTCGAGCACGTTCTCGGCGTCGATGCCCTCGGCGATCGTGCGCACCCACCCCTCGCCGTAGCGGGGGATGTAGAGGTTGCCGAAGGAGGTGTCGAGGGCGGCGACCGACGCGACGACCGGCTCCGCCGGGGCGGCCTCGGTCGGCTGCGGGGCCGGCGAGGAGTCGCCCCAGGTCTCGCGGAGCTCCGCGGCCTGCGTCGTCTGCCGGCCCGCGATCACCGCGTCGTTCCACCAGAGCTGCCAGGCCAGGAAGAGCAGGACCAGGACGCCGGCGGTCATCAGGAGCTCGCCGACGACTCCGAAGAACGAGAGTCGTCGGACCGGGCGGGCCCTCCGTCGCTTCGCTCGCGGCCGCAGAGCCGCCCCGTCGGGGTTCTGGGCGGTCATGCGACGAGTCTAGGCGCGAGCCGTGACCGGCTGTGGCGCATGATCCGGACCTGTGGAGAGCCCTCCCGAGTCGCCGCCTGAGGAGGGCCGATGGGACCACTCGAGCGCCTGCACCGGCCGCTCCGCGAGTCCGCACAGCACCCGCGCAGCCCCGGTGCTCCCGGCCCGGAGCCTCCGCCAGGTACAGTGGTCGGCATGGCACGAGCGACGAAGAGCCCGAAGCCCGAGCGCGACGAGGCCCGGACCGGCGAGAACGCACCGAATCCGGTCTGGTTCAAGCCGGTGATGTTCGGCTTCATGCTGCTCGGACTCGCCTGGATCATCGTCTTCTACGTGAGCCAGGGCACCCTGCCGATCCCCGATCTCGGCAACCTCAACATCCTGATCGGCTTCGGCATCGCGTTCATCGGCTTCCTGATGACGACGCGCTGGCGCTGAGCCTCCCCCAGTCGTGAACGACGCCCCGTCCGGTCCGCCGACGGGGCGTTCGTCGTCGGTGGAGCGTCTGCGCACCGCCGGCTGCGTCTTCGCCGAGGAGGAGGCGGGCCTGCTCGAGGAGGCCGCCGACTCCTCGTCCGACCTCGAGCTGCTGCTCCGACGCCGCGAGACGGGCGAACCCCTCGAGCAGATCCTCGGCTGGGTCGCCTTCCGCGGCCTGCGCGTCCCCGTCGCACCCGGCGTCTTCGTGCCCCGCGTGCGCACCGAGTGGCTGGTCGACTGCGCCCTGGAGGTCCTCCCGGACGGCGCCGTGGTGCTCGACCTCTGCTGCGGATCCGGCGCCCTCGCACGGTCGATCGCGGAGGAGCGGCCGGACGTCCGCCTGCTCGCGGCCGACCTCTCCCCCGCCGCCGTCGCCTGCGCGCGCAGCACGCTCGCAGGCCGCGCCGACGTCCACGAGGGCGACCTCTTCGACGCGCTCCCCCGGAGTGAGCGCGGGCGGATCGACGTCGTGGTCGTCAACGCCCCCTACGTCCCCACCGCGGCGATCGCGCTCATGCCGCCGGAGGCCCGGGTGCACGAGCCGATGCTCACGCTCGACGGCGGGTCGGATGGGCTAGCCCTGCACCGCCGTATCGCTCAGGAGGCGGGGGCGTGGCTCGCACCCCACGGCGTCGTCGTGATCGAGGTCGGCGCGGATCAGGCCGCGGCGAGTGCCTCGGCGTTCCAGGCGGCCGGGTTCGCCACCTCGCTGCACCGCGACGACGACCGTGAGGCGACGGCCCTGGTGGCCGTCCGCCGGAGAACTACACCGCTGTAATTATCCCCAGCTGTGGAATCTCCTGTGGAGAACTCCGCGGTCCCCGCCGCGCTGGCCTGCTCGAGGTGAGGAGGGCCCGGATCCGCACCAGTCCGCCGGTCCTCGGACGCGCCGCCGTCCCCGGATCGTCCTCCCGAGGAGGACACCCGGGACGTTCTCCCCAGTGTTAACAACTCTGTGGATAACTTCCTCCCCACCTGTTGAGAGCACCTGTGGACAGCGGTGGAGACGGTCGCCACGGGAACGACGAAGCGGCGGGCCCGGGAGTGCGCGAGGCACTGCCGGACCCGCCGCTGCGGGAGGGGGAGGGATCAGCCGAGGACGTAGGCGCCGGCGGTGATCGCGACCAGTCCGACTCCGATGAGCCCGACGAGGAGGTTCTGCGTGCGCCGCTGGGCGCGCTGCCGCGTCTTCGTGAAGACCAGCCCGATGAGCGCGCCCGCCACCAGACCGCCGACGTGCGCCTGCCACGCCACGTTCATCCCGGGCAGGAAGCCGATGACGAGGTTCAGTCCGACCAGCACCAGCAGCTGCGACGCCTGACCGCCCAGGTGCCGGAGGATCACCAGGTACGCGCCCATCAGCCCGAATATCGCACCGGAGGCGCCGATCACCGGGGTCAACGGGTTCGCAAGGAGCAGGACGCCCACCGATCCGGCGAAACCGCTCAGGAGGAAGAGGGTGAGGTAGCGCCCGCGGCCCAGCATGCGCTCGAGCACCATGCCGAACACCCACAGCGTGTACATGTTCAGCACCAGGTGGAACGGGATGACGATGAAGAGCGACGTGCTGTGGAGGAACACCGAGGTGAGCATCCGCCACGGCTCGAAGCCGGCGCCGAAGCCGGGGAGCGTGTAGGCGGGGGCGTACAGGAGCGCGTTGACCGCCGGCCCGCCGACGAAGGGAAGGATCTCGACGATCCACAGCACGATGCAGAGCGCGATGATCGCGTAGGTCACCGTCGGCTGGTCGGCACGGGTCATGGCCCGCACGCGGGAGAGGAGGGGACCGCGGGTGCGCGGTGCGGTGGCGCGCTGCTGCGCCATGTCGTCCGGGCAGATCACGCCGACCGGAGCGGGCGTCTGGCACTCGCCGCAGATGGTGCGGCCGCACCGCTGGCAGCGCACGAAGCTCTGCCGGTCGGGGTGTCGGTAGCAGGAGTAGGTGCTGCTCGGCGGGACCTGGGTCACGGACGTGCCTCCGGGGAGAACGAGGGCCGGGCCCTGACGGACCCGGCCCTCGAATGAGTGGTGGATGAGGCGATCAGACCTCGGTGATCTCGACGCTCTCGATCACGACGTCCTCGAGCGGCTTGTCACGGCCGTCGGTGGGAACAGCCGAGAGCGACTGCACGAGCTTCTTCGACTCCTCGTCGGCGACGGCGCCGAAGATGGTGTGCTTGCCCTGGAGCCAGGTGGTCGGCGCCACGGTGATGAAGAACTGCGAGCCGTTGGTGCCGCGGCCCGCCTGCTTGCCGGCGTTCGCCATCGCGAGGATGTAGGGCTGGGTGAAGTCGAGCTCCGAGTTGATCTCGTCGTCGAACTGGTACCCCGGGCCGCCGATGCCCTGACCGAGCGGGTCGCCGCCCTGGAGCATGAAGTCGGGGATGATGCGGTGGAAGACGGTGCCGTTGTAGAGCGGCTCCTTCGTCTTCGCACCCGTGGCGGGGTGGGTCCACTCGATGTCGCCGGTCGCGAGACCGACGAAGTTGCGGACCGTCTTGGGAGCGTGGTTCCCGTAGAGGTTGACGACGATGTCGCCCTTGTTGGTGTGGAACGTCGCGACTGCGGTGTGCAAAGGCATGCTCGGATTCTCGCACAGCGCGTCTGTAGGCCCCTGCAACGCCCGGTGTCAATGCGCTGGGTGCGCGATGCGGACGCCGATCGATGAGTGGCAGTATTGAGGCGTTCGCTGCTCGTAGCCGATGGAGGACCAACATGGGTCTGTCACGTAAGCACAAGAAGGACCTCAAGCGTCTTCGCAAGAACGCCGAGGCGGTCTGGGGCGAGCAGCAGGAGGTGCTGGCGCACGCGGCCTCCGTGCTCGAGAAGAGCCGCCGCCACGCGTCGAAGTACGCCAAGAAGGAGCTCGTCCCCTTCGTAAAGGACACGTACGACTCGCGCGTCAAGCCGGTCTACGACAACGGCGTCTCGGCCGTCGAGGGCACGTACTCCTCGGCCCGCCACGCCTACAAGCACAAGGTCGTCCCGACCTTCGCCGCTGTCGGTGGCACGGCCGCCGCCGCCTTCGAGGCTGCCAAGGACTCGAAGAACCGCGCGAAGCTCGCCGAGATCTCGAAGGCGCGCTGGGAGGAGCTCACCACTCCCCCGAAGAAGAAGAACAAGGTCGGCACGGTCTTCGCGATCGGCGCCGCGCTGGTCGCCGTCGGCGGCATCGGCTACGCCGTCTGGCAGACGTTCCGCGCCGACGACGAGCTGTGGGTCGCCGAGGACGAGCCGCAGAGCGCCGCGCAGAACGCGGCCTCGACCGCTTCCTGACGTTCTCGTCGCTGGAGCCGGGCCCCTCAGGGGGTCCGGCTCCTTCGCATGCCCGGGTTAGGCTTCTGCGGTGGACATCCGGGTCGCCGCGTACGGCGTGATCATCGACGGTGAGCGGATGCTGCTCGCGCACTGGAGCCAGGGCCCCTGGTCGGCCTGGACGCTTCCGGGCGGCGGGATCGACGAGGGCGAGTCGCCCGCCGACGCCGCGGTCCGCGAGATCTTCGAGGAGACGGGCTACCGTGCCGAGCTCGAGGCCCTCATCGGCGTGGACTCGCACGTGATCCCCGCGCACCGCCGCAGCGATCCCGAGGCCGGCCCCCTGCACGCCATCCGCGTCGTGTACCGCGCCCGCATCGTGGGCGGCGAGCTCACGCACGAGGTGGACGGCTCCACGGACGCCGCCGCCTGGTTCCCCCTGAGTGACGTCGAGGAGCTGGAGCGCGTTGAGCTCGTCGACGCGGCCCTGACCATGAACGAGGCCTGGCTCCTCCGCTGACGGTGCCCGGGAATCCCCGGCCGCGCCCCGGCGTTCCCTTCGTCGTGATCGTCGAGCTCTACACCTCCGCCTTCTGCGGCGCCTGCCATGCCGCGCGCTCGGTGCTGGAGCGTGCCGCGGAGCTCGTCCCCGCCGCCGAGATCCGCGAGCGCGACGTGGCCTTCCACCCCGTCGAGGCCGAGGCCGCCGGCATCCGCTCGACGCCCACGGTCGTCGTGCGGGACACGGCCGGAGAGGTGGTCTTCCGGGCGGAGGGCGCCCCCTCCCTCCCGCAGGCTCTCGCCGCTCTGGCCCTCGCCCTGCCCGCGTAGGGTGGCCGCGGGAGGACCCATGCACCGTCGCGCCGCGCTCGCGAGCACCGTCGTTCTGCTCGGCGCCCTCGCGCTCTCGGGATGCGCCTCCGAGGAGCCGGTGACCACGGCCGCGGTCGGGCTCGGACGGGGCGGCGAGCGCGGCGAGGTCCTCGGCGTCGTCGTCGTGTGCTCGGGATCCGTCGACGGCCTCGACCTCGCCGCCTCCGACTCCGCCCCCCTGACCATCGGCGACGGGCTGCGGAGGGTCACCCGCTGGGTCTCCCCGTCCCCGGTCACGCAGCTGGGCGCGACCGACCTCTCCGGATCCACGGTCTGGCCGGCCGACACGGTGATCGAGCGGTTCCCGCTCGGCGTCTACCTCGCGCTGGGCGCCTACGCGACCGACCGCTCCGTGCTCGCCCGCCCGGTCGTCTTCACGGCCGAGCAGTTCGACACGCTCTCCGTCGGCGAGATCATCGTCGGCGACATCCGCGACGGCACGTCCGAGACCCTCTCGGTCCAGCAGTTCCTCGGCCTCGCCTGCGTGAACCGCTGAGCGGGCGGCTCGGCCGTCCGAGCGGCGACCTCGATCGCACGACCGCACGGTCGGCGACAGGAGAGGCCGCCGAAGACCTCGACACGGTGACCTTGCGACGGCGGAGGACCCGGAGTGCCGTGGGCCGGTGGACCAGAAGGGCCGGCGAAGGGGGAGCACCCGCGAGAGGGGAGGAAGTGTGGAGCCTAGGAGATTCGAACTCCTGACATCCTGCTTGCAAAGCAGGCGCTCTACCAACTGAGCTAAGGCCCCGGGCCGGAGACGGGGCGATCCGTCTCCGAGAGTCGAACGGCCCGCCACCGCGAGGTGACGGGCCGTTCGGACCGGGTGGGGGTACCAGGACTTGAACCTGGGACCTCTTCATTATCAGTGAAGCGCTCTAACCGCCTGAGCTATACCCCCGGAATGGCCAGAGGAGACTCTACCCGACATCGAGCAGGAATCCCAATCGGCCGGACCGTGCGCCCTACTGGTTGGTGAAGCCCACCAGGAGGCCGCCGGTGATCTTGACGCTGAGGTTGTACAGCAGCGCCACGATCGCGCCGAGCGCGGTGGTGACGATGGTGTTCAGCACCGCGACGACGATCGCGAAGCCCATGACCTGCGGCAGCGAGATGATCGTGTTGAGGTCGAACGCCTCGGCGCCGGCGATGTCTTGCACGAGGCCGTTGACCTCGTCGAACACTCCCGTCTGGGCCAGGACCGTGTAGACCAGGTAGACGACGACGATCGTGATGATCGCGAGCGTCAGACCCAGCAGGAACGAGAGCTTCACGGCCGACCAGAAGTCGACGTAGACGAGCTTCAGGCGGACCTGCTTCGCCGCCGGGCTCTTCGCGGACTTCCTGGCGAGCTTCTCGGCGACGGTGCTACTCATCTACGGACCCATCCTCCTCCGACACCGGGGCGGACTCGGCCGGCGCCGCGGCGTCGGGATCCTCGTCCTGGGCGTCGAGATTGCGTTCGGTGTTCTTGGCGAGTGCGATGATGCGGTCGTCCTCAGCGAATCGTGCGAAGACGACTCCCATGGTGTCGCGACCCTTGGCCGGTACCTCGGCCACCGCAGAGCGTACCACCTTGCCGCTGGCGAGCACGACGAGCACCTCGTCGTCCTCTCCGGTGATGATGGCGCCCACGAGGTCGCCGCGCTTCTCCTCCAGCTTGGCCACCTTGATGCCCAGCCCGCCGCGTCCCTGGAGGCGGTACTGGTCGACCGCGGTGCGCTTGGCGTAGCCGCCCTCGGTGACCACGAACACGAAGCCCTCGTCACTGACGACGTTGGCGTCGAGGAGGCGGTCCTCTCCGCGGAACGACATGCCGCGGACTCCGGAGGTGGAGCGGCCCATCGGACGCAGCGCCTCGTCGGACGCGGTGAAGCGGATCGACATGCCCTTGCGGGAGACCAGCAGCACGTCGCTGTCCTCCTCGACCAGGAGCGCCGAGACGAGCTCGTCGCCGTCGCGCAGCTTGATCGCGATGATGCCGCCGGAGCGGTTCGTGTCGTACTCCGAGAGGGCCGTCTTCTTCACGAGGCCGTCGCGCGTGGCGAGCACGAGGTAGCGGGCCGCCTCGTAGTCGCGGATGTCGAGGATCTGCGCGATCTGCTCCCCCGGCTCGAGCGCGAGCAGGTTCGCGATGTGCTGGCCCTTGGCGTCGCGGCCGGCCTCCTGCAGCTCGTAGGTCTTGGCGCGGTACACGCGACCGGTGTTCGTGAAGAACAGCAGCCAGTGGTGCGTGGTGGTGACGAAGAAGTGCTCGACGATGTCGTCGGCCTTCAGCTGCGCGCCGCGCACGCCGCGGCCGCCGCGGTGCTGCGCCCGGTAGGAGTCGCTCCGGGTGCGCTTGAGGTAGCCGCCGCGGGTGACGGTGACGACCATCTCCTCCTCGGGGATCAGGTCCTCGACGCTCATGTCGCCGTCGAATCCGAAGAGGATCTCGGTGCGGCGGTCGTCGCCGAAGCGGTCGACGATCTCGTCGAGCTCGTCCGAGATGATCGTGCGCTGGCGCTCGGGGCTCGCGAGGATCGACTTGTAGTCCTCGATCTCGGCCTGGATCCGGTCGTGCTCGTCGATGATCTTCTGGCGCTCGAGGGCCGCGAGGCGGCGCAGCTGCATGTCGAGGATGGCGCGGGACTGCACCTCGTCGATGTCGAGCAGCTCCATCAGACCGTCGCGCGCCTCCTCCACGGTGGGGGAGCGGCGGATGAGGGCGATGACCTCGTCGAGCGCGTCGAGCGCCTTGAGGTAGCCGCGCAGGATGTGGATCCGCGCCTCCGCCTCGTCGAGGAGGTACTGGGTGCGGCGCACGATGACCTCGACCTGGTGGTCGACCCACGCGCGGATGAAGCCGTCGAGCGAGAGCGTGCGCGGGATGCCGTCGACGATCGCGAGCATGTTCGCGCCGAAGTTCTCCTGCAGCGGCGTGTGCTTGTAGAGGTTGTTCAGCACCACCTTCGCCACGGCGTCGCGCTTGAGGACGACGACGAGGCGCTGGCCGGTGCGACCGGAGGTCTCGTCGCGGATGTCGGCGATGCCCGAGACGCGCCCGTCCTTGACCAGCTCGGCGATCTTGATCGCCAGGTTGTCCGGGTTCACCTGGTACGGCAGCTCGGTGACGACGAGGCAGGTGCGGCCCTGGATCTCCTCGATGGAGACGACGGCGCGCATCGTGATCGAGCCGCGGCCGGTGCGGTACGCGTCCTGGATGCCGCGGACGCCGAGGATCTGCGCACCGGTGGGGAAGTCGGGTCCCTTGATCCGCTGCAGCAGCGCCTCGAGGAGCTCCTCGCGCGTCGCGTCGGGGTTCTCGAGCGCCCACTTGGCGCCGGCGGCGACCTCGCGCAGGTTGTGCGGCGGGATGTTGGTCGCCATGCCGACCGCGATGCCGACGGAGCCGTTGACGAGCAGGTTCGGGAACCGGGCCGGCAGGATCGCCGGCTCGCGCGTGCGGCCGTCGTAGTTGTCCTGGAAGTCGACGGTGTTCTTGTCGATGTCGCGGACCATCTCGAGCGCGAGCGGCGCCATCTTGGTCTCGGTGTACCGGGGGGCGGCGGCGCCGTCGTTGCCGGGGGAGCCGAAGTTGCCCTGCCCGAGCGCGAGCGGGTAGCGGAGGCTCCACGGCTGCACCAGGCGGACCAGCGCGTCGTAGATCGCGGAGTCGCCGTGCGGGTGGAACTGGCCCATCACGTCGCCGACGACGCGCGAGCACTTCGAGAACGCCTTGTCGGGCCGGTAGCCGCCGTCGTACATGGCGTAGATCACGCGGCGGTGCACGGGCTTCAGGCCGTCGCGCACCTCCGGCAGGGCTCGCCCGACGATGACGCTCATCGCGTAGTCGAGGTAGGAGCGCTGCATCTCGAGCTGCAGGTCGACCGGCTCGATCTTGTCGTGACCGTGGATCACCACACCGGTCTCGGTGACGATGTCGTCGCTCTCGTCCGGGCCGGTGGGGGTGGTGGGTTCTTCTGCCATGATCTCTGGTCTCTCAGGTGGGTCCGTGCCCCGGAGGAGCGGGGGCGGCGGTCGCGCTGGGTGTCAGGTGTGCGGGCCGGTGAGGGCTACTGTCGTGTTCTGGTCGAGGATGCGGCCCATCGAGGGCCGCCGTCACGTGTTCGAGGTGGTCGCGAGGACGGTCCACTGGACCGCCCGGCCGCCGTCTTTCGAAGGACGTCCGCTTCCTCGACCACTAGATGTCGAGGAAGCGCACGTCCTTCGCATTCTTCTGGATGAAGGAACGGCGGGACTCGACGTCCTCGCCCATGAGAGTGGAGAAGATCTCGTCGGCCGCGGCCGCGTCGTCGAGCGTGACCTGGAGGAGGGTCCGCGTGGCGGGGTCCATCGTGGTCTCCCACAGCTCCTTGTAGTCCATCTCGCCGAGGCCCTTGTAGCGCTGGATGCCGTTCTCCTTGGGCATGCGCTTGTTGGTCGCCGAGCCGTGCGCGATCAGGGCGTCGCGCTCGCGGTCGCTGTAGACGTACTCGTGCGGGGAGTTCGACCACTTGAGGCGGTACAGCGGCGGCTGCGCGAGGTAGACGTAGCCGAGGTCGATCAGCGGGCGCATGTAGCGGAAGAGGAGCGTCAGCAGCAGCGTCGTGATGTGCTGGCCGTCGACGTCGGCGTCGGCCATCAGGATGATCTTGTGGTACCGCGCCTTGTCGGGGTTGAAGTCCTCGCCGATGCCGGCGCCGAACGCCGTGATCATCGCCTGGACCTCGTTGTTGCCGAGAGCGCGGTCGAGCCGGGCCTTCTCGACGTTGAGGATCTTCCCGCGGAGGGGGAGGATCGCCTGCGTCTCGGGATTGCGGCCCTGCACCGCGGATCCTCCCGCCGAGTCGCCCTCGACGATGAAGATCTCGGAGATCGACGGGTCCTTGGACTGGCAGTCCTTGAGCTTGCCCGGCATGCCGCCGCCCTCGAGCAGGCCCTTGCGGCGGGCGGTCTCGCGCGCCTTGCGCGCCGCCATGCGGGCCGAGGCCGCCTGGATCGCCTTGCGGATGATGTCCTTGGCCTGGCTCGGGTTGCGGTCGAACCAGTCGGCCAGCTGCTCGCCGGCCACGCGCTGCACGAACGCCTTCGCCTCGGTGTTGCCGAGCTTCGTCTTGGTCTGGCCCTCGAACTGCGGCTCGCCGAGCTTGATCGACACGACGGCGGTGAGGCCCTCGCGGATGTCGTCGCCCGAGAGGTTCTCGTCCTTCTCCTTGAGCAGGTTGTTCGCGCGCGCGTAGCGGTTGACCAGAGTGGTCAGCGCGGCGCGGAAGCCCTCCTCGTGGGTGCCGCCCTCGTGGGTGTTGATGGTGTTCGCGTAGGTGTGGACGCTCTCGGTGTAGGCCGTGGTCCACTGCATGGCGACCTCGAGCGAGATGCGGCGCTCGGTGTCCTCGGACTCGAAATCGATGATCTCGGAGTGCACGAGGTCCGACTTCTTCAGCGAGTTGATGTACTCGACGTAGTCGACGAGGCCCTTCTCGTAGTGGAAGACGTCGGTCCGGTCGCCCTCGGTCTCGTTCTCGCCCTCCCCCTCGAACTCGACCTCGTTCTGGTCGGTCAGCGCGATGCGCAGGCCCTTGTTGAGGAACGCCATCTGCTGGAAGCGCGCGCGCAGGGTCTCGTAGTCGAACTCGACCGTCTCGAAGATGCCGGCGTTGGGCCAGAAGGTGATCGTCGTGCCGGTCTCGTCGCTGGCCTCGCCCTTCTCGAGCGGGGCGTCCGGCACTCCGTCGGTGAAGCTCATCCGGTACACGGCGCCCTGGCGCTTGACCTCGACGTCGAGTCGCGTCGACAGCGCGTTGACCACGGAGGAGCCGACGCCGTGCAGGCCGCCGGAGACCGCGTAGCCGCCGCCGCCGAACTTGCCGCCGGCGTGCAGCACGGTGAGGACCAGCTCGACCGTGGAGATGCCCTCGGTCGGGTGCATGTCGACCGGGATGCCGCGGCCGTTGTCGGAGACGGTGACGCCTCCGTCGGCGCGCATCAGGATCTCGATGTTGTCGCAGTAGCCCGCGAGCGCCTCGTCGACGGCGTTGTCGACGATCTCGTAGACCAGGTGGTGCAGACCGCGCGGACCCGTGGATCCGATGTACATGCCGGGGCGCTTGCGGACCGCCTCGAGGCCCTCGAGGACCTGGATCTGGTTCGCGCCGTAGTCACCGGACGACTTGGTCGACATGCTCTCGTGCGGAGCGGAGGGGGCTGCTGAGCCGTTCGCGTCCAGGTCGTTCGCTGCGGGTGACGTGGAGTCGTTCGGCTCGTGAGTCATAGCTGTGGAGTTCTCCTCTGACGGTCCGTCGCGACGCGCACGGTGATCTGGAGATCGCCCGCGCGGCGGCGTCACTGCGGTTCGGCGGCCCTCCATTCTACCGCGTGCCGGGTCGATCCGAAGCGCTGGACGGCGATCTGAGGCGCGAAAGATCGGCGGTCGACCGAAAATGCGTCCTCAGCCGTAGGTGTCGCGCGGACCACGCCCTGGAATCGACCTGGGACCCTTTTTCCAGTTCGGGACGTCCGGGCCCTGGAAACGGATCGACGCGATGCCCGCGTCGGGGAAGTTCACCGCGATGTGGTTCATGATCTCGATCCGCATCAGCCGGAGCTGGGTCGACCACGCCGTGGACTCGCACGCGACCGTCAGCACGCCGTCGACGACGCCCACCGGAGTCGAGTGCTTCGCGGTCTCCTCGCCGGCGATCGCCGTCCACGACGACATCAGGTCGCCCTGCGCCAGCGGTGCCGTCCAGCCGAGCTTCACGGTGAGGGAGTCGAGGACGTCGCCGAGGTCGTGCGGGTCGCGGCCCTTGCCGAACGGGATCGCGTCGCCCTTGGGCTCGGCGCGCTCGACGGTCTTCCGGATGCGGCGCGGGCCGTCGGCGCCGAACACCTCCTTGAGGTGGCGGTAGACGCGGGCGGCCTCGGAGTCGGGTGCGGGGGCTCCGCGGCGGGGGGAGTCAGCCATCGGACGGCTCCGACGGGGCGGGCGGCTCCGGGGACGCGGGATCTGTGGACGCCGGCGCTGGGGACGCGGGCTCCGCGGAGGACGCCGCGGCGGAGGAGACGGCGCCAGGAGAAGGGGAAACGGACGAGACCGGATCGGGAGAAGAGGAGCGGGAGGACTCGGGACCGGGAGGAGGGGAGTCGGAGGACACAGGATCGGACGAGGCGGAGTCGGGTGCGATCGGCTCCGGCACGGCGATCGGCGCGGCGGTGGCGCCCGTGCCGACGATCCGGCCGGCCTCGATCCGCACGGTGTGCGCGGCCAGCGCCTCCGGGACGTCGTCGAAGACGGCCGCGGTGATCAGGACCTGCTCGTAGTCGGCGACCACCGAGGCGAGGCGCTCGCGCCGGCGCGCGTCCAGCTCGGCGAAGACGTCGTCGAGCATCAGCACCGGATCGCCCATGGGGGAGTCGCGCCGGAGCAGCTCCGCGGCGCCCAGCTTCAGCGCCAGGGCGAACGACCAGCTCTCGCCGTGGCTGGCGTAGCCCTTGGCCGGCAGCGCGTTCAGCTCGAACTGCACGTCGTCGCGGTGCGGGCCGACGAGGGAGACGCCCCGGTCGAGCTCGCGGCGTCGCACCCCGGCCAGCGCGGACGCGAACGCCTCCGCCAGTCCCTCGCCCGCCGCCGGTGACGCGGCGCCCGGCTGCTCCACGGGCTCGCCGTCGTCGTCGACCGCGCCCTCGATGCTCAGGCGGGAGCGGAGCACCGGACGCTGGTCGGCACCGGCGACCGCCTCGTACGCGGCGCGCACCGGTCCGCTCAGCTCCTCCACCAGGGTGAGGCGCGACTGCATGATCTCGGTCCCGAGCGCGATCAGGCGCTCGTCCCAGATGTCGAGGGTCCCGAGCTTCGAGGGGTCGCGGACGCCGCTCGCCCGTGCGGACTTGAGCAGCGAGTTGCGCTGGCGCAGCACCCGCTCGTAGTCGGCCTGGACGGCGCTCATCCGCGGGGAGCGGAGGATCACCAGCTGGTCGAGGAAGCGGCGGCGGGCCGACGGGTCGCCGCGGATGAGGAGGAGGTCCTCCGGCGCGAAGAGGACGCTGGAGAAGAAGCGGGGGAGCTCGCGCGGCTTGATCCCGCCGCGGTTGATCTGCGCGCGGTTGGGGGAGGAGCGGTTGATCTGCACCTCGGCCAGCAGGTCGCGCTCGCCGTTGCGGAGGCGGGCGCGCACCACGGCACTGTCCCGGCCGGCGCGGATGAGCGCCTGGTCGCTCGACACGCGGTGCGAGCCCAGGGTGGAGAGGTAGCCGAGCGACTCGACGAGGTTCGTCTTGCCCTGGCCGTTGCGGCCGACGAAGAGGTTCGGTCCGGGCACGAGATCGACGTCGACCGACTCGTAGTTCCGGAAGTCGCTGAGCGCCAGCTGCGTCACCTGCACGTCGCGCTCCTCTCCTCCACCCGTCGTCGCGGGCCTTCCCTGCACCCCTGCGGGCTCCTCGCCCGTCCCGATCGGCCGATCCACCCGCTCCGGCGCCTGCGGCCCGCTCTCCCCCTGCCGGCCTGGCCTGCGCCCCCGGTCTCGACACACCCCTTCGGGCTACTCGACCGGCACGGCGGCGGAACCGTCCGGGACGCGGATCCCGATACGCCCCTCCGGGGCCACTACTCGCTCACCATGATCGGCCGAGCCCCGTCCCCGCCCGTGAAGGCGGCCGCAGGCTCGCCGCCCGACGCCGGTAGCAAGGTGGAGGCGGCCGGAGGCCCGCCGCCCCCGTGAGAGCATCCCTGCCTCACGGGGGCGGCGGGCCGCAGTCCGCCGTCCGTCACCGGCCCTGCGGAATGCGCCCCCCTCCGGAAGCCGACCGCCGTGAGGACTGCCGGAGGCAGTCCTCACCAGCCCACTCAGTCGACGGCCTTGACGGAGTGCCCGCCGAACTGGTTGCGGAGCGCTGCGACGGCCTTCATCGCGGGGGAGTCCTCCTGGCGGGAGACGAAGCGGGCGAAGATCGAGGCGCTGATCGTGGGCACCGGGACGGCGTTGTTGATGGCCTCCTCGATGGTCCAGCGGCCCTCGCCCGAGTCCTGCACGTAGCCCTCGATGTTCTTGAAGTCCGGGTCCTGCTCGAGGGCGCGGACGAGGAGCTCGAGCAGCCAGGAGCGCACGACCGTGCCGCGCTGCCACGCCTTGAAGGTGCCGGTGACGTCCTTGATGATGTCGCTGCGGGTCTCGAGCAGCTCGTAGCCCTCGGCGAACGCCTGCATCAGGGCGTACTCGATGCCGTTGTGGACCATCTTCGCGTAGTGGCCGGCGCCGACCTCGCCGACGTGGACGAAGCCCTCCTCGCGGGGGCCCTCCGGGCGCAGCGCGTCGAAGACGGGCATGGCGTACTCGACGAGCTCCTTCGGGCCGCCGACCATCAGGCCGTAGCCGTTCTGGAGTCCCCAGACGCCGCCGGAGACTCCCGCGTCGATGTAGTGGATGCCCTTGGGCTTCAGCAGCGCGTCGTGCTTGAAGTCCTCGGTGAAGCGGGAGTTGCCGCCGTCGATGACGAGGTCGCCCTCGCTGAGCTTCTCCGACAGGTCCTTGACGACCGCGTCGGTGATCTCGCCGGCCGGCACCATCACCCAGACGATGCGGGGCGAGGGGAGTGCGGCGATCATCTCGTCGAGAGAGGCCGCGTCCGAGACGTCGGGATTGCGGTCGTAGCCGGTGACCTCGAGCCCCTTGGAGCGGAGGCGGGAGCGCATGTTGTCGCCCATCTTGCCGAGGCCGACGAGTCCGATGTGCATGGTGAACCTTCCTGGATTCGTTGTCCGGCGGGCGGGCGCTCGTCGGGAGCGGGGCGGTCGCGGCTCTGCGATCCGGCGAGTGGTCAGCGCAGCAGCAGGTTGGGCTGGAGCAGGTAGCGGTAGCTGTCGCTGCCGGGCTGCTCCCGCGAGGTCTGCGCGGTGATCAGGACGGGGCCGGGCTTGTTGGGGTTCTCGGTCTTCGTGAACGCGATGCGCACGAACTCCGAGTGGACGGCGGCGAGGCCGTCGAGCAGGAACTGCGGCTTGAGCGAGACGACCACGTCGTCGCCGGTCACGATCGCGTCGATGCTCTCGGACGCCTGCGCCTGCTCGGAGCCGATGGCCTCGAGGGTGAGGCCGTCGCTGCTGAAGCTGAAGCGGAGGGCCGCCTCTCGCTCGAGCACGAGCGAGACGCGGCGGGTGGCCTCGATGAGGTCGCTGGTCGACATGACCGCGTAGTTCTCGACGGAGGCGGGGAAGAGGCGCTTCACGGGCGGGAAGTTGCCCTTGATCAGCAGCGACGTGACGGTCTTGCGGTCCGCGGTGAAGGCGATCAGCTCGCGCTCGTCGCGGTTGGTGATCGCGACGGAGACGGTGCCGGAGTGGCCGAAGGTCTTGCCGACCTCCTGCAGCGTGCGCGCGGGCACGAGGGCGGTGAGCGGCTGGGTGGGCGCGGGGTTGTCCCCGTTGTCCCAGTCGATCTCGCGGACGGCGACGCGGTAGCGGTCCGTCGCGACGAGGCCGATCGTGTTCTCGGTGATCTCGAGCTGCACGCCGGTGATGACGGGGGTCACGTCGTCGCGGGATGCGGCGACCGCCACCTGCGAGACGGCGGCCGCGAAGGCGTCGGCCGGGACGAGGCCGGTGGAGGCATCGATCTCGGGGATGCTCGGGTACTCCTCCACGGGCATCTGCAGGAGCGTGAAGTGCGCCGAGCCGGCCGAGACCGAGACGCGCGACTCCTCCGTGGCGATGCGCACGGGAGCGTTGGGGAGGCGGTTCGCGATGTCGGCGAGCAGACGGCCCGAGACGAGCACGGTCCCCGTCTCCTCCACGTCGGCCGCGATCTGCGTCTGCGCGGACACCTCGTAGTCGAAGGAGGACAGCGTCAGACCCTCGGAGGTCGCCTCGATGAGGACTCCGGAGAGGATCGGCAGGGTCGTGCGCTGCGGAAGCAGCTTGACCGCGAAGGACACCGCCTCGCTGAAGACATCGCGGTTGGCTTGGAACCTCACGAGTACACCCCTGACGAGTCGCGGACGAAGACCGTCGCCCATCGTACCCGCCGGGCTCGACGAGCTCGGAAGGGGGTGGACCGCCGAGCACTCCCGAGCCGCTGTGGAGAGGTTGCCGGTCGAGGCTTCATTAAAGAGAGAACTGCGTTAACAGTGTTAACACGTGTGGAAACTGTGGAAAACGCTTCGGACCCCTACTCCTGGGTGGGATCGGAGGGACCCGCCCCTGTGGAGGGAGTGTGAGCGGGCCCGTGGACGCCCTGTGGAGCGATCCGAGCCGACCGGTCGCCCTCCACAGGCGGGCTCTCCCGGCGCACAGTCCCGAGGCGGTTGTCCACAGTTATCCACAGGTTCCTCACACTGTGGAAATCGGCCCTCCGAGGCGCGCGAGGCGGCGTGTCCGAGGCCCGCGCAGTGGGTCGAGGAGTCCGTCGACGACGTCTCCGGGTCACGACGGAGACCGTCGAACGCGGCTCGCGCCGTCCGAGCGGCGCGGAAGACGATGCGCGCTCCCTCTCCCCTGCGCTGCTCTCCTGGCCGTCGCTCGGCGGATCGACACCGTCCGATCGCACGCCGGCCGCTCAGCCGCTCACCCGGACCCCTTGAGCACGTGCGGTTCATGCTGGTCGAGTAGCCCCAGCGAGCCGTATCGAGACCCCCGCCAGCGCCTTCGCCTGATCTCGACGCGCGCCGACACCGACGCCCTGCTGCTCGCGCCGCGATCCCCGTCGCTCCCTCCCCTCACACGAGGAGAGGGGAGCGACTACCCGACCACGGCGCACGGACGCCGATGGACCCCGGGGCACGCCACCTGGGACAGGTGGTCCCGGGGACCGTACGACTGCCGGCTAGCGGTTCGTCTTGATGCGGGTGGTCAGCTCGGTGACCTGGTTGTAGATGCTGCGGCGCTCCTTCATGAGCTCCGAGATCTTCTTGTTCGCGTACATGACCGTGGTGTGGTCGCGGTTGCCGAACAGCTGGCCGATCTTGGGCAGCGAGAGGTTCGTCAGCTCGCGGCACAGGTACATGGCGATCTGGCGCGCGGTGGCGACGGCCTGCGAGCGCGACGAGCCGTAGAGGTCGTCGACCGTGAGCTTGAAGTAGTCCGCGGTGTGGTTGATGATGTCGACCGGCGAGATGACGTTGTCCTCGTCGAGCGTGATCAGGTCCTTCAGCACGGTCTGCACGAGCGACATGTCGACCGGCGTCCGGTTCAGGCTCGCGAACGCGGTGACGCGGATGAGCGTCCCCTCGAGCTCGCGGATGTTGCTCGACACCTTCGACGCCATGAACTCGAGGATGTCGTCGGGCACGAGCAGCTTCTCGCTGACCGCCTTCTTGCGGAGGATCGCGATGCGGGTCTCGAGGTCGGGAGCCTGCACATCGGTGATGAGGCCCCACTCGAAGCGCGAGCGCATCCGGTCCTCGAAGCCCGTCAGTGCCTTCGGCGGCAGATCGGACGTGATCACGACCTGCTTGTTGTGGTCGTGCAGCTGGTTGAAGGTGTGGAAGAACGCCTCCTGCGTCTCCGCCTTCCCCTGCAGGAACTGGATGTCGTCGATCAGGAGGATGTCGACGTTGCGGTAGCGGCCGTGGAAGGCGTTGCCCCGGTTGTTCGCGATCGAGTTGATGAAGTCGTTCGTGAACTCCTCGCTCGAGACGTACCGCACGCGGATCCCCGGGTAGAGGCTCATCGCGTAGTGGCCGATGGCGTGGAGGAGGTGCGTCTTGCCGAGCCCGGAGTCGCCGTAGACGAAGAGCGGGTTGTAGGCCTTGGCGGGAGCCTCGGCGACCGCGACGGCCGCGGCGTGCGCGAACCGGTTGGAGCCTCCGATGACGAAGTTGTCGAAGCTGTACTTCGGGTTCAGCCGGGTGTCGGTCGCCGGCACGGTCCGCAGCTCCTCGACCCCGCGGGTCGGCGCGACCGTCGCCGAGGAGGCGGTGATCGGCTCGAACGGGTTCATCGACTCCTGCGACGACGGGGAGCTGAGGGGCTCGTGCTCGATGTCGGGGTTCACCACGAAGGCGAACGTCGTGACGCCGAAGGAGTCGTCGAGCGTCCCGATCGCGCTGAGCAGGGGCACGCGCACGCGCTGCTCGAGCATCCCGCGGGTGAACTCGTTCGGGACCTCCAGGTAGAAGGTGCCCGCCATAATGCCCTTGGGCTCCACGAGCGAGACGAACCCGTAGAGGGGAGCGGTGATCCGCTCGTCCCGGGACAGTGCGCCGAGGATCACGTTCCACGCGTCGACCATCGACGTGTCGTCTGCCATCTGTCTCCGGTCCTGGGTGCTGTCGCTGTGAAGTCGCTGCGGGATCGCCGTCTCCGCCGGACCCGTCGCCGCCCGCTGCAGGGGCGTCGCGGACCGGGCGCGGAGCCGGGTCTCGAGTGCCGCTCTCTCCACAGGGTTGTCCACCGGCCTCGAGCGATGCCTGTGCGGGTGCGGGAGGACGCGGATCCCACCTGTGGATAACTGCGGCTCAACACCGTAACGAACGGAGCCGACGGGAGACAAATCCACCACAGCGACACCCGCGTGTCAATGCGCGGAACCCCGTGTCCCGTGTGCATGATCGAGGTTTCGCGCCGTCCACATTTGACCGGTGACGGAACAGGCCGTAGTTTAAATCAGTTGACGCCTGCCCGGTGTCGTCCGTGCGGCCCTCGCAGGCCGAGCGGATTCCGCAGCCGGGCACCCCTTCTTCCCGGAGGATCCGAGTCTCCGCCCGAGCGGGTGGTGCCGGTTCGCGCCGCGGAACACGTACGTGGAGATCTGATTATGAGCAAGCGAACCTTCCAGCCGAACAACCGTCGTCGCGCCAAGGTGCACGGCTTCCGTCTGCGCATGCGCACCCGTGCCGGCCGCGGCATCCTCAGCGCGCGCCGCGCCAAGGGGCGCACCGAGCTCTCCGCCTAGCAGCGAGCGGTACCGACCAGCGGTGCTGGCCAGAGCCAATCGCATCGTCCACGGAGGCGAGTACCGGACAGTCGTCCGTCGCGGTGTGCGGTCCACAGGACCGCACACCGTCACGTATGTCCGCCGGTCCTCCGCGGGCGATCCGGCGCGGTTCGGGTTCATCGTCGCCAAGACGGTCGGCACCGCGGTGACGCGCAACACCGTCCGCCGCCGGCTCAAGGCCGTGGCGTTCGAGCTCGTCCCCGAGATCGACCCCGGCACCCAGGTCGTCGTCCGCGCGCTGCCCGGCAGCGCCGACGCCCCCTGGTCGGAGCTGCGCTCCGAGGTGTGGTCCGCGATGGCGCGAGCCGCGCGGAAGAGCGGGGCGTCCTCGTGACCGCCGTGCTCCCCCGCCGCGAGGCGCCGTTCGCCCGGCTCGGGTGGGCGATCCTCCTGCTGCCGCGGAACATCGGCGTCCTGCTCCTGATCGTCTACCGGGCGGTCGTGTCCCCTCTCTACGGGGACGTCTGCCGTTACTACCCCTCGTGCTCCGCGTACGCGCTCCAGGCGGTCCAGCTCCACGGGCTCGTCCTCGGCTCCGTCCTCGCGGCCCGCCGTCTGCTCCGCTGCCACCCGTGGGCGGCCGGCGGCATCGACGACGTCCCGACCTCGATCCCCCTGCACCGACCGGCTTCCGGCCGGACCCGCTTCGCCGTGACGCGAGCCGGGTTCGTCGTGGGCCCTCGAAAGGACTGACCCCACTCCATGGACCTCCTCGGCACGATCCTCTGGCCCCTCAAGTGGGTGGTCGAGCTGCTCCTCGTCGCCTTCCACCAGCTGCTGACCTTCACCGGCATGGAGGCGGCCGCGGGAATCACCTGGGTCCTCTCGATCGTCGGCCTGGTCATCGTCATCCGCGCCGCGCTCATCCCGATCTTCGTCAAGCAGATCAAGAGCCAGCGCCGGATGCTCGAGGTCGCGCCCCAGCTCAAGAAGATCCAGGACAAGTACAAGGGCAAGCGCGACCAGCTGTCCCGCGAGGCGATGTCCCGCGAGACCATGGAGCTCTACAAGAAGACGGGCACCAACCCGCTCGCCTCCTGCCTGCCCCTGCTGATCCAGATGCCGATCTTCTTCAGCCTGTTCTCGGTGCTGAACGCGGCGCAGCACAGCCAGAAGGGCGTGGGCCCGCTCGACGAGACGCTCGCCCGCCAGTTCGGCGAGGCGAACCTCTTCGGCGTCGCACCGCTGCACCAGTCGATCCAGGGCGCACTCGCCGAGGGCGGCCAGGAGCCGGTCATCATCATCGCGGTGATCATGGTCGTCCTGATGACCGCGTCGCAGTTCATCACGCAGCTGCAGATCGTCTCGAAGAACATGTCGCCCGAGGCGAAGGCCTCGCCGACGTTCAAGCAGCAGCGGATCCTGCTCTACATCCTCCCCCTCGTCTTCGCCTTCTCGGGCTTCGCCTTCCCCCTCGGCGTGATGTTCTACTGGCTGACCTCGAACATCTGGACGATGATCCAGCAGTTCATCGTCATCCGGAACATGCCGACGCCGGGCAGCGAGGCCGCCAAGGCCCGCGAGGAGCGCCTGCGCCGCAAGGGCAAGCTGGTCGAGGAGACCACGGCCGCCGGCGACGTCACCCTCGTCGAGAAGAAGGCCGTGCAGCGCACGCAGCCCGTGAGCAAGAACCGCTCCAAGAAGCAAGCCGGAAAGAAGTAGAGCCGCCATGACCGATCCGATGCAGACCATCACCGACGACGCGTCCGCACCCGCGGACGTGGACGCGTCCGCCGTCGACGAGGCGCCCGAGTCCACGCTCTCGCAGCTCGAGGACGAGGGCGACGTCGCCGCCGACTACATCGAGGAGTTCCTCGACATCTGCGACCTCGACGGCGACATCGACATCGAGGTCCGCAACGGCCGCGCCTACCTCTCGGTCACCGCCTCCGGCGACACGAACCTCCGGGTGCTCTCCCGCCCCGACGCCGTCCAGGCACTGCAGGAGCTGACGCGCCTGGCGGTCCAGACGAAGACCGGAGCGTTCTCCCGCCTCATCCTCGACATCGGCGGCTCCCGCGACGCCCGCGAGGCTGAGCTCGCCCAGCTGGTCGACCGCGCGATCGAGCGGATCGAGGACGGCGCCACGTCGGCCTCGCTCCCGCCCATGTCGTCGTACGAGCGCAAGCTGGTCCACGACATGGTGGGCGAGCGCGGCTTCGTGTCGGAGTCGCGCGGCGAGGCGCGCGAGCGCCACACCGTCATCACCCGCGGCTGAACGGCGTGGAGTCGACCCTCGAGGCCGAGCCCGCAGCCGCTGCGGCGATCGCCGGCGACCGCCTGCCCCTCCTGCGGCGGTTCACGGAGGCTCTCGCCGACCAGGGTGAGGAGCGCGGCCTGATCGGGCCCTTGGAGCTCCCCCGTCTCTGGACGCGGCACGTGCTCAACAGCGCCCTGGTGGCCCCTCTCCTGCGTCCGGGACTGGTGGGTGATGTCGGCAGTGGCGCGGGCCTTCCCGGGCTCGTCCTGGCCATCGTGCGGCCCGACGTCCGCTTCGTGCTCATCGAGCCGATGGAGCGTCGCGTCGTCTGGCTTCAGGAGCAGGTGGACGGACTCGGAATCGAGAATGTCTCAGTTCTTCGAGCCCGTGCTGAAGAGGCGGAGCTCGCGGAGCCTCTCGACCAGGTGACCGCTCGGGCGGTCAGCGCCCTCTCGAAGCTGATCCCGCTGACCGCGCCGCTGCTGCGGCCCGGAGGCGAGCTGGTCCTGCTGAAGGGCATCAACGCCGAGAAGGAGATCGAGGCGGCGGCCAAGCAGATCCGTCGTTTCCGGCTCTCCCCGCCCGAGGTCGTCGTGCTCGGCGGCGGCGTGCTCTCCGAGGTGACGAGGGTCGTCCGGGCTACAGTGGGTTGATCGCCACGACGCCGCAGTGAGCCCCCGACTCCTCGTCCGTCGACTCCTCGGTGCTGATGTCCGTCCCACTCGCTGAGCGAAGGTTTCACGTGAAACAAACCGATTCCGCCGGTCTGACCGGAGGCTTCGATTCCTCGACTCCCCTGGCCCGGGAGATCGCGGACATGACCCGCCGGCGCGCACTGCTGAACGCCCAGCCGCTGCCCAAGCCCGAGTCGACGCGCGTCATCACGATCTCGAACCAGAAGGGCGGCGTCGGCAAGACGACGACGACCGTCAACCTCGCCGCCGGGCTCGCCCGCGGTGAGGCGAAGGTGCTCGTCATCGACCTCGATCCGCAGGGCAACGCGTCGACGGCCCTGGGCATCGAGCACCGCGCCGAGACGGCCAGCGTGTACGACGTGATCGTCAACGACACTCCCCTCGCGGACGTCGTGCAGAAGAGCCCGGAGTTCGCCTCGCTCTACGGTGTGCCGGCGACCATCCACCTGGCCGGCGCCGAGATCGAGCTGGTCTCGCTCGTCGCACGCGAGCAGCGTCTCCGTCGTGCGCTCGACCGCATGCTCGACACCATGGACGAGCCGTTCGACTACGTCTTCATCGACTGCCCGCCGTCGCTCGGTCTGCTGACCATCAACGCGTTCGTCGCCGCTCGCGAGGTGCTCATCCCGATCCAGTGCGAGTACTACGCGCTCGAGGGGCTCAGTCAGCTGCTCAAGAACATCGACCTGATCGAGCGGCACCTCAACCCGAACCTCGGTGTCTCGACGATCCTCCTGACCATGTACGACGGCCGCACCAACCTCTCCCAGCAGGTGGCAGCGGATGTCCGAGAGCACTTCCCGAAGGAGGTGCTGCGTGCGGTGATCCCGCGCAACGTGAGGATCTCGGAGGCGCCGAGCTACGGACAGAGCGTGATCAGCTACGACCCGCAGTCGTCCGGCTCGCTGGCGTACCTGGAGGCGGCCGCCGAGATCGCACGACGCGGAGCCCGGAAGACACCCGAGACGGCACACGAAGGAGAGGCACGCTGATGGCGACCAAGCGCACGGGACTCGGCCGGGGGATCGGCTCGCTCATCCCGACCAGCGACGAGTCGCGCTCCCGGCCCGTCGACGTCTTCTTCCCTGATCAGGTCGGCGATTCGGCCCGTGCCGAGGAGCTCCTCGAGGTCCCCGGAGCGCGCTTGGCGCGAATCCCCCTCGCCGACATCACCCCGAATACGGCGCAGCCGCGGTCGGTGTTCGACGAGGACGACCTCGCGGAACTCGTTCACAGCATCCGCGAGTTCGGAGTGCTGCAGCCGATCGTCGTTCGGCCCGTGACGGCTCGCGGCGGAGCGAAGTACGAGCTCGTCATGGGTGAGCGCCGGTTCCGCGCCTCGAAGGCCGCTGGACTGACCACCATCCCCGCGGTCGTCAAGGACACGGCCGACGAGAACATGCTCCGCGACGCGCTGCTGGAGAACCTGCACCGCGCCGACCTCAACCCGCTCGAGGAGGCGTCCGCCTACCAGCAGCTCCTCAGCGACTTCGGGATCACCCAGGAGGCCCTGGCGACGCGGCTCGGACGTTCGCGGCCGCAGATCTCGAACACGCTCCGTCTCCTGCGGCTCCCGGCCGATGTGCAGGCCCGCGTCGCTGCCGGCGTCCTGACCGCAGGACACGCGCGTGCGGTTCTGTCCCTCGACGACGTCGAGATGATGCGCCGCCTGGCCGACAAGATCGTCAACGAGGACCTGTCCGTCCGCGCCGCCGAGGCCGCCGCGGCGCAGATGAAGGCGCCGCGGACGACCACGCGTCCCGTGGTGGAGGAGCAGGGCGGGCACTCCGGACACCTCTCGTCGATCGCGGATCACCTCGGCGACCGGTTGAATACGCGCGTCAAGGTCACCCTGGGCGCACGTAAGGGCCAGATGGTCATCGACTTCGCCACCATCCAGGACTTGAACCGCATCCTCGCCGAGATCGGGGAGCCGACCGAGGTGTCGCTCGCTCCGTAGAGGGCCGGCCTAGCGGCGGCCACTGATTCGCCGTGCGGCTGGCGTGCGCGTGCTCGCGCTGTGTTCTTGGCCGCAATCGCCGATGTGGCGGTATCCGCTCCCCTCGTCGGCACCGCGATCGCAGATCAGCACGCTTGGGGCGATCTTCGAGATGCTTTGTGAGCTGAGGATTCTCGGTTGTCGTCCTCTCTCTGATTGATAGGCCCTTCTGACTGGTACAGTCCGATGAAGTGGTTCCAGGTTCTGCGGGGCCCTGCTTACTCCGGTCCTGGTCGAGAATACGGCTGGTATTGCCGAACGGTGACGATCGCCGGGTATCTGGGGCATTGATCTCTGGATAGAGCAGCGCACGATGCGCCTACATGGCGGTTGAGTAGGCGTGGAGCGCCGGATCTAGGGTTGGCTGAGTTCAGAGATCGTCGGTCTCCGTAGTTCTTGTCGCGTTCAGTGGCTCGCTGGCGGCGCTGGACTGGCACTTGGACTGGTCGCACTCGGTGCGGCTCTCCTCTGCCAGGGGCGACGCCCTCATCGCCGATAGTTGGCGGGAGCAATGTTTCACGTGAAACAGCCGTCCATCCGCCGCTGAGATGAGGACTCCCTTGGCCGACCGTGCATCCCATGTCCCTCGGGAGGAGCGCCTCCTGGGCCTCCAGGCATTGGCTGGCGGGCGGGCAAGTAAGACGAAATACAGTACCCTCCATTTTCGCGGATCGACGCCGATGTGATGAGTGGGTTCGCCGATGTCTTACGGAGGACCCAGTCGGTGGTCGCCCCCAGAGGCACTGAAAGACTCAATGGAAGGGCCGTTTCACGTGAAACGGTGCGCTCTAGGGCGGCCTGGCCATTGAAGAGCTACGATCTCGTCGGGTCAATCAGGAGGCCCTCGTCGGCTGGACTCCCTCCACAGGGCGCAACTTTTCCGATTGAAGTTGCTCAACGGCCGCGGAAGCGTTTCACGTGAAACGCCCCTGCCGAGAACCCTGGACGCACGTGCAGATCATCGTGGGACGGACTTCGACCGCAGTGTTCGAAAGAGATCGCTCGCCTGACTAACGAGATTCAGGCACCACCCCCCGAGGCGGAGTTGAGGTCGGAGAACCAAGCGAGAGGGATCCCTTCCGGCCGTGGGTCTCGATACGTCGCGGTGTGGCTACTCGACGAGCATGGCGACGGGTGCTGGCGTCGATCAGCGTCGATAGAACGAGTTGTTTCCCAGAGATAGCGCGGGTGGCGATTGTGGTGAGCCTCGATTCGACGCACTACTGCTCTTCGCCGGTATGTCTGCTCATATGAGGAAGCGATTGGCGTGGATATCTTGCCCCAGGCAATGCCTCACCTGGTACCCACCGAGGGTGTCCGGGTCTTGATACTCAGCAATGCGCTTCCTCGACCAGCATGACGACGAGGACCAGGTGCCGATGGAAGCCATGGGCCAGGTCGATTCCTGGTGGGTTCAGCGCGACGAGGGGGTCTGACCACGCGGATCTACGGATACTCGACCGGCGCGGCGATGGATGTCTGGCGTTGTGGGAGTCGAGGCGCGGCCTCGGGTTCTTCTCTCGAGTCGGCACTACTGGTCTGCTGACGAAGACCAAGACACGTTGTTGGGCGGCTACTCGACCCATGTCTTAGGAGAAGGGGGCGATCGCAGGTCTCGATATGCCGCGATCCGGCTACTCGTCTGGCATGGTTTCGCGCACTTGTTCACAGCGCTGCAGCCTCGCGACCAGGAGCGGACGCGCAGCGGACCGTTTCACGTGAAACGGCATGGAGTCAGGAGGCGGCGAGCTTCGCGAGGGTGGAGTAGACGTCGCCGAGGTAGCGGCCGGATGCCTCAATGGCCTGGGGAACGAGTGAGGTCTCGGTCATTCCGGGAAGGACGTTCGCGTCGAAGAACCAGGGGAGTCCGGCGTCGTCGATGATGAAGTCGAGCCGCGACAGGTGGCGGAGTCCCAGCAGTTCGTGGATCGCAACGGCCACGCGGGACACCTCCTCCGTGATCTCCGGCGAGATCCGTGCCGGCGTGTAGAAGTGCGTCTCCCCCGCGTTGTAGCGCGCCTCGAATGTGTACTGGCCCGCGACGGGTGCGATTTCGACAGGCGGCAGGGCGAAAGGACCGTCACCGAGGTCGAGAACACCGACGGAGACCTCGGTCCCCTGGATCTGCTGTTCGATGAGCACGACGTCGCCATAGGTGTACGCCTCGACCATCGCTCGCGGGAGCTGCGACGACTCCGTCACGATGCTGACGCCCTGGGCCGAACCGCCCTGAGCGGGCTTCACCACGAGGGAGCCCGGCAGGTGCGCCTCGACCTGCTCCAGAATCCCGGCGGCTCCGAGCTCGCGGAAGGTCTCGCGGGGGAGGGTGACGGAGCGCGGGGTCGAGAAGCCCGCGCGAGCGACGAGCGTCTTCGCGGTCGGCTTGAACCAGGCCAGGCGCGCCGCGTCCGTCTGCGAGCCGACGTAGGCGAAGCCAGCCGCCTCGAGGAGCCCGAGGAGCGCACCGTCCTCACCGCTCGCCCCGTGCACCGCGGGCCAGACGACGTCCGGACGCTTCTGCAGGAGCGTCGAGAGGAGGCCGGCGTCCGGTTCGTGCAGGGAGACGCGGTGGCCCATCGCGGAGAGACGATCCGCCACGCGACGGCCCGACCGCAGGGAGACGTCGCGCTCGTGGCTGATGCCACCGCTGATGACGACGATGTCGAGTGTACGGTCGAGCACAGAGAAATCGGTCATGACCAGGGCTTTCTTATCGAAGGAGCGGTGTCAGGAGACGTTCGGCGGCAGGACGGCGTCACGCTTGCTCGCGTCGGCGTTGCTCAGCCGGCCCGTGCCCGCGAAGGTCGACAGCAGATCGAGCTCTCCGTTGATGACCGTGGCGAGGCGGCGGATGCCGTCACCGATGCGCTCCGGCGTCGGGTAGCAGAACGAGAGGCGGATGTTCTGACGTCCGTCTCCGTTACCGTAGAACGCAGTGCCCGGCGTGTACGCGACGAGCTCCTTCACTGCGCGCGGCAGCATCGCCTTGGAGTCGAGCTCCTCGGGCAGCGTGACCCAGACGTAGAAGCCGCCGTTCGGGTTCGTCCAGCTGAGGCCGGGCAGATGGGTCTGCAGGCCCTTCAGCATCGCTTCCTTCCGCTCGCGGTAGACGCCGCGGAAGGTGTCGATCTGTCCGCGCCAGTCGGCCGTCTCGAGGTACTTCGAGATGACCAGCTGGCTGAAGGACGACGGACTGAGGACGGCCGCCTCGTTGGCGAGGATCAGCCGCTCGCGGATCGCGTGCGGAGCGAGAGCCCAGCCCACCCGGAAGCCGGGAGCGAGCGTCTTCGAGAACGTGCCGAGGTAGATCACTCCGTCCTCCTCCAGCGAGCGCATCGCCTTCGGCGGGACGTCCTCGAAGTAGAGGAGGCCGTACGGGTTGTCCTCGAGCACGAGGATTCCCTCGGACTTGCAGATCTCGAGGATCTCGACGCGGCGCTCCCAGCTGAGGGTCACGCCCGCGGGGTTGTGGAAGGTGGGGATCGTGTACAGGAACTTGATCGTCTTCCCGGCGGCGCGCACGCGGGCGATGTGCTCGCGGAGGGCCGCGGGGATGAGCCCGTGCTCGTCCATGGGGACGTGCTCGACTTCGGCCTGGTACGACCGGAAGATGACCATCGCCGTGACGTAGCTGGGGCCCTCGGAGAGGACGACGTCCCCCGGGTCCAGGAACAGCTTCGAAACGAGCTCCAGGGCGTGCTGAGAGCCCGTGGTGACCACGATGTCGTCCGCGCTGGCGGAGATGCCCTCGAGGGCCATGACGTCGAGGATCTGCTCGCGCAGGACGGGGACGCCCTGGCCCGACCCGTACTGCAGCGCGACGGGCCCCTGCTCCCGCATCACGGTGTCGATGGCGCCGGTCACCAGGTCCTGGGGGAGCGCGGACACGAACGGCATGCCGCCGGCGAGCGAGACCACTTCGGGGCGTGACGCGACGGCGAACAGGGCTCGAACCTCGCTGGCGGCCAGACCGGCCGTGCGCTCCGCATAGGAGTTGTACCAGGGGTCGAGGTTGGTGCCGCGGTTGGTCACGATGGTTCCGCTTCGCTCGGTGGACAGTGTTTCTCCGGCCGGAGCCGGGTGGATCCACAGTACCGGCCGGTCCTGTGCTGCGGCGGGGCGGTCGGGCGCCACCGCAGGGATCGTGGCCTGCGCCCCAGCGGGTCTGTTTCACGTGAAACAGCCCCGGGAACGAGGAGAGCCCCCGTCACGACGTGACAGGGGCTCTCGGAGACCGCAGAGGGCGGTCAGGGGTGCGAACTCAGAGGAACGCGGCCAGGTCGGCCTCGAGGGCCGGCTTCGGCTTGGCGCCGATGACAGTCTTCACGACCTCGCCGTTCTGGTAGACCTTCATCGCCGGGATCGACGTGATCTGGTACTTCGCAGCGGTCTGCGGGTTCTCGTCGACGTTCAGCTTGACGATCTCGATCTTGTCGCCGTGCTCGGCCGAGATCTGGTCGAGGATCGGCGCGACCATGCGGCAGGGGCCGCACCACTCGGCCCAGAAGTCGACCAGGACGGTCTTCTCGGAGTCGAGGACGTCGGACTGGAACGATGCGTCGGTGACGCTCTTCGCGGTGGACATGGTGTTCTCTCCTTCACGAGTCGGCGGGCTGCCGGCTCCGATGTGCGATGACCGGACGGTCAGCGGGTGATGAGCTCGGCCCGGGGTGAGCCTTCGGTGTGGGCGGTGCCATCGGCGAGCGAAGCGAGGTAGTGCTCCGCGTCGAGGGCGGCGACCGTTCCGGATGCCGCGGCGGTGACGGCCTGACGGTAGGTCGGGTCGATCACGTCGCCGGCGGCGAAGACGCCGGGAACGGAGGTCTGGGAGGAGCGGCCGACCACCGAGATGGTGCCCTCGGTGGTGAGGTCGAGCTTGCCGTGCACGACGTGCGTGCGCGGGTCGTTGCCGATCGCGATGAACAGGCCGTCGAGGTCGAGGTGGGACTCGGTGCCGTCGACCGTGTCGCGCAGCTTCACGCCGTCGACGTGGTTCTCGCCGGTGATGCCGGTGACCTCGGCGTTCCAGATGAACTCGATCCTCTCGTTGTCGAAGGCGCGCTTCTGCATGACCTTCGAGGCGCGGAGCGAGTCCTTGCGGTGGATCACGTAGACCTTCGCGGCGTGCTTGGTGAGGAAGGTCGCCTCCTCCATGGCGGAGTCGCCCCCGCCGACGACGGCGATGGTCTTCCCCTTGAAGAAGAAGCCGTCGCAGGTGGCGCACCACGAGACACCGTGTCCCGATAGGCGGTCCTCGTCGTGGAGGCCCAGCTTGCGGTACGCGGATCCGGTCGCGACGACGACGGTCTTCGCCTCGATGCTCTCGCCGGAGCCGAGATGGACGGTCTTGACCTCGCCCTCGAGATCGAGGGAGGTGACGTCGTCGTAGAAGGTCTCGGCGCCGAACTTCTCGGCCTGCGCCTGCATCGAGGTCATCAGCTCGGGGCCGAGGACGCCGTCGGGGAAGCCGGGGAAGTTCTCGACGTCCGTCGTGTTCATCAGGTCGCCGCCGATCTCGACCGACGAGGCCACGACCACCGGGTGCAGCTCGGCGCGCGCCGCGTAGATGGCGGCGGTCCAGCCGGCGGGGCCGGATCCGATGATGACGATGTCGCGCACGGCAACTCCTCGGGGTCTGTACGAGCGGTGACGGGTGGGGCGGGAGCCGAGCACCCGGAGCCGGTCGCTCGAATCGTTCCGCGGCTCCGTGGGCTACAACACATCCTAGGCGGGCACTATTCCGCGGGCCCGGGAGTGCCGGTCGTGCCACGCGCCGCTCGATGCAGCAGCCCAGGAAATGCGATCTGACCAGGCTTTTACCGGAGCAGCATCAGCGGCCGAGTCGGCGGAGCACCGGAGCCAGGACGGCGCGCAGCTCCGGCACCCGGAGGAACCAGAGGACCGCGAAGTAGACGAGCGCCATCACGGTGCCGATCGCGGCCATCGAGAGCAGCGGCTCCACGTAGTTCGAGACGGCGAAACCGCCCGCGCGCGTGCCGCCGAGGGCGACCAGGACGCCGTAGCCGGCGGCGGCCGAGGGCACCGCGGCGAGGACGTACTGCGCGAGCCTCACGAGGATCCGCCTGCCTCCGCGGCCGCCGAGCCGGCGGCGCAGGAGGAGGGCCGCCACGAGGGCCTGCACGCAGATGCCGAGCGAGGTCGCAGCGGCGATGCCGACAGCGGTGCGGTCGGCGGGGAGCCGGAGCACGATCAGGTACCCGGCGACCGCCACGACGACCTGCACCAGGGTGAACAGGAACGGCCGCGCTCCGTCGCTCAGGGCGTAGAACGCGCGCTGCATGATGGCGATCGAGGAGAACAGCGGCAGGGCGATCACGTAGGCCACGGCGATCGCTCCGATGGCCTGCGCGTCCGCGAACGAGTCGGTGAAGACGGAGCCGAACGGCACTGCGACCACGACGATCGCGGCGGCGGCGAAGACGAGCATCATCAGCACCAGGCGGAGCGAGGTGGAGACGTCCGAGCGGAACTCCTTCATCTCCCCCCGTGCGGTGTGGCCGCTCATCTTGGTGAAGTAGGCCATGGCGATCGAGATCGCGATGACCGAGTGGGGCAGCATGAAGATCAGCCACGCCTTCTGCAGCGCCGCGGCCGAGGGCCCCTCGCCGGACGCGGCGGAGGAGACCTGGCTCTCGACGATGCCGGCGACGATGGTCAGCAGCACCGTGGCGAACGACCACAGCGACATCCGCCCGGCCGTGCCGAGGCCGACGCCCCGGAAGCGGAAGTCGGGGCGGTAGCTGAGGCCGACCCTCCGCCAGAAGAGCATCAGGAACAGCGACTGGACGACGATGCCCAGCGTCGCGCTCCCGCCGAGGAGGGTGACCATCGCCGGGGACCACGAGTCGACCGGACGGTTCCCCTCCGGATCGGCGCCGAACAGCACCATGAAGGCGACGAGCCCGGCGATCACCACGACGTTGTTCAGCACGGGCGCCCAGGTGAAGGGGCCGAACGAGCCGCGGGCGTTGAGCACCTCGCCGAGGATCGTGAAGAGGCCGTAGAAGAAGACCTGCGGCAGGCACCAGAACGCGAAGGCGACGGCCAGCTGGTACTGCTCCGGTCCGTAGCCGGGCGCGTAGAGGCGCACGAGCAGGGGAGCGACGACCGTGGCGGCGATCGTGGTCACCAGGAGCAGGCCGAGCGCCAGGGTCAGCAGGCGGTTGATGTAGCCGCGGCCGCCGTCGGCGTCGAGGCCCGCCCGCACGATCTGCGGGACGAGGACGGCGTTCAGAGCGCCGCCCGCGATGATCGAGTAGATCGTGTTGGGCAGCAGGTTCGCCGTCGTGAAGGCGTCCGCGCCCGGCGCGACCGCGGCTCCGATCGTGTTCGCCATGACGATCGACATGATGAAGCCGAGGATCCGCGAGACCATCGTGCCGGAGGCGAGGACGGCGCTCGCGCGTCCGAGGGAGAAGCTAGCCACGCGGGTCCGATCGCTGGTCGTCGAGATCGGGCTGGACCTCGAGCACGGCGTTCGGGTCCTCCTCGTCCTCAGGGGTGTCGCCTCGACGGCGACGGCGGATGTTGCGGAGGATGCCGGCTCCGAAGACGACGACGAGCGCGATCCCGATGACCAGGGTGCCGACGGTCTCCCAGTCGGCGCGGACGCTGGTCGTCATGCCCGTGGGGGTGCCGATGGGGACGCCCTGCGCCGAGGTCAGCTGCAGGCCGAGGCTCGTCTCGCCGTTGCCGACCCGGGCCTTCACGGGGATGAGGACGCGGCCCTGCGAGCGGGCGTCGATCTCGGTGGTCTCGATCGCCTCCTCGTCGATGTCGAGGACGGCGTTCGAGGTCGAGGCCTGGATGCGGACGGCGATCGGCCAGGGGAGCTCGTTGCGGACGTACACGGGGATGCTCGAGTCGCGGGAGACCTGCAGGATGCTGCCGGTCGCGTCGATCGACACCAGCGAGAGCGTCCGGTCGGCCTCGGTCATGGCCACGCCGACGGCGTCGCCCCAGCCGCTGCCGTCTCCGCGCCAGGTCACCGAGAGCAGCGCCAGCACGTCGTTGCGGCTCTTGCCCGACAGCAGCTCCGGCTCCTGCAGCACGGAGGAGAACGCCTCGACCTCGGAGCCGGCGTCGAGCAGGTCGCGCACCCGGTCGAGCCGCGACTCCGACTCCGGCGAGTCGACGACGCTCGCGCCCTCGGTCGCGGGGACGGCGAGGGCGGTGGAGAGGGCGACTCCGCGGGCCCAGGGCAGCGACTCGATCGCGTCGAGGGTCTCGGAGAGGCGCGCGGCGCCGATCGCCGAGCCGCGACCGAGGGTGAGCACGACGTCCGGCGCGGTCCCCTCCTCCTGCACCTCGGCGAGATCGGTGGCGATCTCGGACATGCGGGCGCGCCACTCGGTGTCGTCGGTGGCAGTCGCGGCCGCGTCGAACGCCTCGGTGAGGCGCGAGTCGGCCACGACCAGGTCCGAGTCGCCGACGGTGGCGCGCGAGGTCGTGGTCACCTCCTCCGGCAGCAGGAGACCGGATGAGGGGACGACCGTGCGGTTCATGCCGCTGGCCGCGTAGACGTCGAGGTCCGACCCCCGGAGAGTGCCCTCGTCGGGCCAGGCGACGCTGCCGAGGGAGGTGCTCCAGTCGGAGGCGAGCAGCGACTCGGTGCTCGGACGCGCCGGCAGGTCCTCGGCCGGCTGGTCGGAGTCGACGGCGACCGTGGGCGCCGGGCTGGCGGTGCCGGGGACCGCGGCGAAGCGGGTGTCGTCGATCGCGTACTCGAAGGAGGTGGGAGAGAGGAGGACGGAGAGCCCGGCCTGCGCCTGGGCCGAGACGTCGGCGTCGGCGTACGGCAGGGCGAAGCGCTCGTTCGGCACGGACTGCAGCCGGTCGAGCCAGTCGAGGGCCGACTCCGGAGCGGCGCTGCCGAGGATCCGGATCGAAGCGAGGATGCGCGGGTCGACCCCGATCGTGACGCCCTTCCCCGCGACCGCGTCGAGCTGCCGGGTGAGGGTCCCCGTGCCGTCGGTGTAGTCGGCGAGGGCCTCGGCCGAGAGCAGGCCGTCGGCCGTGTCCGGGACGGTGAGCGGGACGAGGACGCTGACGCCGGTCTCGCGCTCCGGGGCCACCGCGTCGTCGGTCAGCTCGACGGCGGTGCGAGCGGTCGAGACGACACCACCCGGACCGGTGACCGTGACGAGGACGGCGTGGGTGCCGAGCGCGGTCCGGTCGTTGGAGAAGGGGATCTGGTCGACCGGCACGGTGAGGCCGGCCTCGGCGGTGCTGGAGGGCAGCAGGCGCAGCTGGGCGGTCGCACGGACCGGGTCGGTGTCGTTGTCGGCCTCGGCGTCGAGCCAGTCGTGCAGCTCCGCGCGGGTGTCGAGGGTGGCGTAGGAGAGGGCGACCGTCACGTCGGCGCTGTCGATCGCCTCGGTGGTGCCGTTGCGCACGGCGATCGAGAGCTCGAGGTCCTGGCCGGGCCGCAGGACGCCGTCACTGCCGGCCCCGGCGGTCGTGGTGACGGTGCCGGGAGCGGGCGTCGAGGTCGCCGTCGCGGCGGCGACCGGGGCCGCGAGGGCGGGGGAGGCCACGCCGGTCAGGCCGAGCGCGAGAGCGGCGGCACCTGCCGAGCGGAGCAGGAGGAGGGCCGCCCGCGAGCGGCGGGAGCGGAGGGAGGGGTCGCGCCGATGCATCGGACTCACTCGGCCTCCATGCGGGTGATTCTACGGGCAGCCCTCCTCGGGGCAGGCGGTGCGTCCGCTGTGCAGGCGGTTCCCCCCCCGTAACCCCCTGGCACGGTCACCCGCTGCCGGGACACCCCCCGCCACTAGGATCGTGCGAATGCACAGCGTCCAGACCGCTCTCGAGACCCTCCGCGCGCTCGCGGGGACGCCCACGGTGACGCGGCTGGCGGAGGCGTTCGCAGCCCAGGGCCACGAGCTCGCGCTGGTCGGCGGCCCGGTCCGCGACGCCTTCCTCGGCCACGGCGTGCACGACCTCGACTTCACCACCTCCGCACGCCCCGACGACATCGTGCGGATCGTCGCTCCGATCGCCGAGGCGCACTGGGACATCGGCCGGGCCTTCGGCACGATCGGCGCTCGCGTGGCCGGCGAGACGGTCGAGATCACGACCTACCGCAGCGACAGCTACGACGGGGTGAGCCGCAAGCCCGAGGTCGAGTTCGGCGACTCGCTCGAGGGCGACCTGGTGCGGCGCGACTTCACGGTCAACGCGATGGCGCTGCGGCTTCCGGAGGTCGTCCTCGTCGATCCCTCGGGAGGAGTGGAGGACCTGCTCGCCGGCCGGCTGCGCACCCCCTCCCCCGCCGACCTCTCCTTCGGCGACGATCCGCTCCGGATGCTCCGCGGCGCGCGCTTCACCTCGCAGCTCGGCTTCCGCACCACCGACGAGGTCGAGTGGGCGATGGCCGAGCTCGCCGGACGGATCGACGACGTCTCGGCGGAGCGCGTGCAGGAGGAGCTGCGGAAGCTCCTCGCGACCGCCACGCCCCGTGCCGGCCTGGAGCTGCTCGTCGACACCGGTCTGGCCGGTCGCTTCCTCCCGGAGCTGCCCGCGCTGCGCCTGGAGCAGGACGAGCACCACCACCACAAGGACGTCTACACCCACAGCCTCACCGTGCTGGAGCAGGCGATCGCGCTGGAGGAGTCGCGGCACCCCGGAGCCGCGCCCGACGTCGTGCTGCGGCTCGCCGCCCTCCTGCACGACATCGGGAAGCCGGCCACGCGGCGGCTCGAGCCGGGCGGAGCGGTGAGCTTCCACCACCACGACCTGGTCGGCTCCAAGCTCGCGATCAAGCGGATGCGCGCACTGAAGTTCGACAACCAGACGACGAAGGACGTGGCCCGCCTCATCGAGCTGCACCTGCGCTTCTTCGGGTACACGGACGGCGCGTGGACCGACTCCGCGGTGCGCCGCTACGTGACCGACGCCGGGCACCTGCTCGAGCGGCTGCACATCCTCACCCGCGCCGACGTGACCACGCGCAACCGCCGCAAGGCCGACCGGCTCGCGCACGCCTACGACGACCTCGAGGCGCGCATCGCGGAGCTCGCCGAGAAGGAGGAGCTCGCCTCCAAGCGCCCCGACCTCGACGGCACGCGGATCATGGAGATCCTCGGCCTCGCCCCGGGCCCCGAGGTCGGGCAGGCGTACCGGTTCCTGTTGGAGCTGCGGCTCGAGGAGGGTCCGCTCGGCGAGGAGGTCGCGACGCAGCGGCTCCGCGAGTGGTGGGCGTCGCGCTGAGGCGCTGAGCCGGGCCCCGTGCTCGCCTCGCCCTGCGCCCGGGATGGTGCGCCTCGAGCGGATCCGTCCGGCGCGTCGCGGCGGTCCTGTTGTAGTCTGTACAGGTTGTCCACGACCAGACGCACTCGCGTCCGCGGGAGTGGGCAGATGCTACATACCCTCCTGTCACGGAAATACCGTGGCCGTTCAGTCCGAAGGAGGTGGGTTAGTGACGCATCAGTACGAGATCATGGTCATCCTGGACCCCGAGATCGATGAGCGCACCGTCGCTCCGAGTCTCGACAAGTTCCTCAACGTCATCCGCACCGATGGTGGATCCATCGACAAGGTCGACGTCTGGGGCCGCCGTCGTCTGGCGTACGAGATCAACAAGAAGTCCGAGGGCATCTACGCCGTCGTCGACTTCACGTCGACCTCCGCCGCAGCGAACGAGCTCGACCGTCAGCTGAAGCTGTCCGAGGCCGTCATGCGCACCAAGGTGCTGCGGGCCGAAGAGGGCATCGCCCAGGTCGCGGCCGCCGCGAAGCTCGCCGACGAGAAGGCCGCCCGCAAGGCCGCCAAGGCCTCGGCCGCTCCCAAGGCGTAGCGCTCATGGCCGGCGAGACGATCATCACCGTGGTGGGGAACCTCACCGCCGACCCCGAGCTGCGCTACACGCAGGGCGGGCTCGCGGTCGCGAACTTCACCATCGCCTCCACGCCGCGCACCTTCGACCGTCAGGCGAACGACTGGAAGGACGGCGAAGCGCTGTTCCTCCGCGCCTCCGTCTGGCGCGAGTTCGCCGAGAACGTCGCAGGAACGCTGACCAAGGGCAGCCGCGTCATCGCGACCGGCCGCCTGAAGCAGCGCTCCTACGAGACGAAGGAAGGCGAGAAGCGCACCAGCATCGAGCTCGAGATCGACGAGATCGGGCCCTCGCTGCGCTACGCGACCGCGCAGGTCACGCGCGCCTCCGGTGGAGGCGGACGCGGCCAGGCCGGTGGCGGCCAGGCCGGTGGCGGCCAGGGCAACGGCGGTCAGATCGGCGGCGGCCAGGGCGGCTTCGGCAGCGGCGGTCAGGGGGGCTCCGGCAACGCCGGCGGCAACCGTGGCGGTCAGGCCGAGGAGCCGTGGGCGCCGAGCGCTCCCGCCGGTGGCGACGTGTGGAGCACGCCGGGCAGCTACAACGACGAGACGCCGTTCTGAGCCTCGGCTCGGACGCTCTCCTCACCTGAATCACGCCTCCCCCGCACCGCGATCGCTCGCGGCGGGGCAGGGGCGAACCAGAATCTAAGGAAACCACTATGGCTGGAAAGAGCAGCGGCGACCGCCGCAAGCCGATCCGCGGCAAGGGCGCGAAGAACGCGGCCCCCGCGAAGTCGGTCCGCGTGGGTGTCATCGACTACAAGGACGTCGCGACCCTCCGCAAGTTCATCTCGGAGCGCGGGAAGATCCGCGCCCGTCGTATCACCGGCGTCTCCGTTCAGGAGCAGCGCCTCATCGCCCGTGCCGTCAAGAACGCCCGCGAGATGGCGCTCCTGCCCTACGCCGGCAGCGGAAGGTAGGTAACGGTATGTCCAAGGTCATCCTGACCCACGAGGTCGACGGACTCGGCTCGGCCGGCGACGTCGTCGACGTGAAGAACGGGTTCGCCCGCAACTACCTCATCCCGCAGGGCTTCGGCGTCGCGTGGACCCGCGGTGGCGAGAAGCAGGTCGAGCAGATCAAGTCGGCGCGAGCCGCTCGTGAGCACAAGACCATCGAAGAGGCCCAGCACACCAAGCAGGTCCTCGAGGCCAACCGCGTGAAGCTGACGGTCAAGGCCGGCAAGGACGGCCGCCTGTTCGGCTCGGTGAAGACCTCCGATATCGCGAACGCGGTGGCGGCGGCCGGATTTGGCGAGCTCGACAAGCGCAAGATCGTCATCTCGAACGCGATCAAGCACGTCGGCGAGCACGAGGCCGTGGTGCGTCTGCGTGACGACATCCAGGCCACTGTGAAGCTGCAGGTGGTCGCGGCCAAGTAAGGCCGCGAGAACGCCGCGGAGGGCGGTGCGACGGGACTTCCGAGTCCCTCGCACCGCCCTTCGTCGTTCCCGTTCTCCACAGCTCCATCCACATACACCCTTCAGCGGGACCAACCTTCACTGTGGTCTTGAGACTCGTTTCCCCACACACCTGTGGAAAGCGGTGAATGCCTGGTCAGAGGCCAGAAAAAACTTGCTGAGAGCCGCTGATCCCACAGGGTTGTCCACATGTTGCCCACAGTGGGCCCGGCGTTTCCCCTCGGTTCTGCACAGCTCTCTCCACAGGGCGGTTTGCGTGCCGCGGGCGGCGGTCCGTAGGGTGGCGCAGCGCCCCGCGAGGGGTGCGGGCAGGCGCCCGTGCGCCGCTGTCGGAGGTCGCTGGTAGACCGGATCCCGGCACCGGCTCGACCGGACGCGCAGCACCCGACAGGAGGAGGCGAAGGCATGACGATCGCGCACCTGGCGGTACCCGGCTCGGACGGACGGGACGGTCGCGGAGACCGCGGCGAGTCGCGCGGGAACGAGCGGACCCCTCCGCACGACCTCCTCGCCGAGCAGTCGGCGCTGGGCGGCATGCTGCTCTCGAAGGACGCGGTCGCCGACGTCGTCGAGAGCGTCAAGGGCACCGACTTCTACATCCCCAAGCACGAGATCGTCTTCGACGCGATCCTCGCCCTCTACTCGCACGGCGAGCCCACCGACGTCATCGCGGTCACCGACGAGCTCACGAAGCAGGGCGAGCTGCAGCGGGCCGGCGGCGCCGACTACCTGCACACGCTCACCTCGATGGTCCCCACCGCGGCCAACGCGGGCTACTACGCCTCCATCGTCGCCGAGCGCGCTCTGCTGCGCCGCCTCGTCGAGGCGGGCACCCGCATCGCGCAGATGGGCTACCAGGGCGAGGGCGAGGTGCTCGACCTCGTCAACACGGCGCAGGCCGAGATCTACAACGTCACCGGCTCCGAGACGGCGGAGGACTACGTCCCGCTGACCGACGCGGTGACCGTCGCGATCGACGAGATCGAGGCGGCCGCTCACAAGGACGGCAGCTTCACCGGCGTCCCCACCGGCTTCGCCGACCTCGACGACCTGACCAACGGCTTCCACGCCGGGCAGATGATCATCGTCGCCGCGCGCCCCGCGCTCGGAAAGTCGACGCTGGCGCTCGACTTCGCCCGCGCCGCCGCGATCAAGCACAACATGGCCACGATCTTCTTCTCCCTCGAGATGGGGCGCAGCGAGATCGCGATGCGCCTCCTCTCGGCCGAGGCGTCCGTGCCGCTGCAGCACATGCGCAAGGGCACGGTCGACCAGCGCGACTGGACGACCATCGCCTCCACCCGCGGCCGGATCAACGACGCGCCGCTCTACATCGACGACTCGCCCAACATGACCCTCGTCGAGATCCGGGCGAAGTGCCGCCGGCTCAAGCAGCGGGTCGGGCTCAAGATGGTCGTCATCGACTACCTGCAGCTGATGACCTCCGGCAAGAAGGTCGAGAGCCGCCAGCAGGAGGTCTCGGAGTTCTCGCGTGCCCTCAAGCTCCTCGCGAAGGAGCTGCAGGTGCCGGTCATCGCGCTCTCGCAGCTGAACCGAGGCCCCGAGCAGCGCGCCGACAAGCTCCCCGCCATCTCGGACCTCCGCGAGTCCGGCTCGATCGAGCAGGACGCCGACATGGTGATCCTCCTGCACCGCGAGAGCGCCTACGAGAAGGACAACCCGCGCGCGGGCGAGGCCGACCTCATCGTCGCCAAGCACCGCAACGGCCCGACCCGCACGGTGACCGTGGGCTTCCACGGCCACTTCTCGCGCTTCGCCGACATCCCGGCGGTCTGACGTGACAGGTGCCGCTGCCGTCCCCGAGCCCGTCGACGTCCCGCTGGGGGGCGGGTCGATCCGCCTGGGCCAGTTCCTCAAGTTCGCGGGGATCCTCTCGGGCGGCGAGGCCAAGGAGGCGGTCGCCGAGGGGATGGTGACCGTCAACGGCGAAGTCGATCTGCGCCGCGGGCGCCAGCTCGCCGTCGGCGACGTCGTCGGGTTCGACCGGAACCGCTTCCGCGTCTGCGAGTGAGGGCGGCCGGAAGTAAGGAGTTTTGGCAGCCGTTGAGGCGCTGATTCATCTGCCTAGCGCGATTCAATGGATCGCGTAGGCTGTCGACCGCGCGGTCGGCGAGTAATCTGCTTCGAGAGGAGAACGCGTGGGCGTTTGGTCAGAATTCGAAGAAAAAGAATTTGAGACGCTAGCAAACGTGGCATTCGTTTCTGAGCAGATTATGCGTAAGCGCTCAGTTCAAGTGTTCAGTCCGGGCCAGGTCCTCGAAAAGACACTCGGGTTCGATTTCGCAACGCACGTAGAGAAGTACTCGCCAATCCATCGACGATTGTTCGGTGCAACCCCGGGTGCCCCAGGTGCAACAAACGCTCAACTGACTCAGCTTGCAGTGCCGCTGTCACAGTCAACCAGTTTTCTAAACGTCTTTATTCAATACAAAAGACCTGAATTCTTTAAGCGTGGCCATCGATCTACGCTCTGGGACCGGCGAGAAGAGTACCTGAGATTCACCGTATCTGAGTCGTCACTGGGGGGCGGATACCACTTCGATCAGGTGACAGCCCTTGATCAGTTATCTCAGAGTCTCGGTGCATCTGCTCTAGTCCGATATGCGTGTCCTACAATTTGGACGAAGAATGATCTGTACGGCCTTTTTGGCGCGAACTCTCTTTTGGAGAACTCAGTTTTCGTGTCACCTGATAAATTGATCGACGTGAATGGCCGGGACCCTTATCACCGTCGATGGACCTTTCAGACGAAACGCCCGGATGTAGGGATGCCCAACCCAGACGGGCGTTTAATGGACGTTGAGAACGGAGAAGCCTTCAGCGAGAACCTGGAGAAATATTCTACAAACCTGCCTCGTAATCTTGAGTATGCAGATATTATTAGAAGCGAAGCGAATAGGGTACAGAAAGTTCGTTCCCTCGCTGATGTGCGGAAATCGAAACTTCGGTCGGGCGATCGAGCTCGTGCTGTTCAGGAAGATGATAGCTTTGCCCGAGAGCTTCAAAAGCTTCCTTCGCAAAAGCGATCCGCGGTTGAAGCATCGCTCGAAATAGCTAAAATCTCCCGAGATCTCGGTGTTAAATGGATGGTGGTCGCGAGCTCTTAGCCGGTTGCTTGCCAGTAGCTAAGTGGTAGCGTGTTCGCCGCTAGTGATCACGGGCAGAGATTCCGCCGGTCAATTAAGCCAGATAGGCGGGCGCGTCGGCGTGTTGAGCGGTGGCTCGGCGCACACTGGCTCCTGGACATCCCGGGACGACAGGAGACGCGCGTGCAGCTCGGCATTCACTTCATGGACTTCACGCTCCCGGGCGGGAGCGCGGGGATCGCGCCGATCCTCGGAGCGACCGCGCGGACGGCCGAGGACGTCGGCTGCGCCTGGTTCACGCTGATGGACCACTACTTCCAGATGGAGCACTTCGCGACGAGCGAGGATCCGATGCTCGAGGGCTACACCTCGCTCGGCTTCGTCGCCGGCCGGACGGAGCGGATGCGGCTGGGGCTCCTCGTCACCGGCGTGACGTACCGCCATCCGGGACTGCTCGCGAAGATCGTCACCACCCTCGACGTGCTCTCCGGCGGGCGCGCGATGCTCGGCATCGGCGCCGCCTGGTACGAGCGCGAGCACCTCGGGCTCGGCGTGCCGTACCCGCCGCTGAAGGAGCGGTTCGAGCGGCTGGAGGAGACGCTGCGGATCTGCCGTCAGATGTGGAGCGACGACGACGGGCCGTTCGAGGGGACGCACTACCGGCTGGCCGAGACGCTGAACCACCCGGCGCCGATCCAGCAGCCCGGCCCGCCCATCCTCATCGGCGGCGGAGGCGAGAGGAAGACGCTGCGGCTGGTCGCTCAGTACGGCGACGCCTGCAACCTGTTCGGCACCGGCGCGGACGACGTGGCGCACAAGCTCGACGTGCTGAAGCGGCACTGCGACGACCTCGGGCGCGACTACGCGACGATCACGAAGACCATCACCGGGGGCGGCGATCCGATCGGCGACCCCGACGGCTTCGTCCGCGCGATGGAGGAGTACGCGGCGCTGGGGATCGACCACGTGCAGCTGGCGCCGGCCGGGCCGGATCCGGAGGGGTACGTCGCCCGGCTGGGCGAGGGCGTGATCGAGCGGGTGGCGGCTCTCGGCTGAGGGCTCCCGGGACGCACGGCACTCCGACCGGTTCAAGTGCCGCGGGCGTCACCGCTGATCCGCTCCGCCGGCCGTGTCCGCCGTCACCGGCGCGAGGACTCCGGTGGCGAGGATGTCCCGGGTCGGGGGACGTCGTCGGCGGATCCTGCCCCCCGTCAGGGTCGCGGCGTAGACGCGGGCGAGGAGCGCGACCCACGGTTCGAGCCTCCCACCTCGGGTTATTGAGCTCACGCTGACGTGGGCAGATCGCTGGCCTCATGCCGCACGTGTCCTCTCGCACCTCGCTCCGCCGTCATCGGCAGAACCGCAGAAGAGGGGCGATCGGGACGGGTGTCGTCCTCGCCGTCGTCGGCGCCGCGCTCTTCGCCGGCGTCTCGGCGCAGGCGGCCACTGCTCCCGACCTCGGCACGGCGGAGGACTACTCGGTCCTGGCCGCGTCGACCGTGACGAACACGGGGTCGAGCGTCCTCGACCAGAACGTCGGGGTCAGCCCGCTGACCGCCGTCACCGGGTTCCCGCCCGGGCGGACGGACGGAGTGATCCATCGCGGAGACGCGGAGGCGGCGCAGGCCCAGGCCGACGTGGGCACCGCCTACGGACAGCTCGCCTCGCAGGCGACGACGGCGCAGATCGGCGCCGAGATCGGCGGCCGGACGCTGAAACCCGGGGTCTACACCGCGGCCGGACCGGTCGGAGTGACAGGGACGCTCACGCTCGACGCCGAGGGCGTCAACGAGGCGGTCTTCGTGATCCGCGCCGCGTCGACGCTGACGACGGCCTCGTCGAGCACGGTGGCCCTGATCAACGGAGCGCAGGCCTGCAACGTCTACTGGCAGATCGGCAGCTCTGCGACGCTCGGCACCGACTCGGACTTCGTGGGCTCCGTGCTCGCCTCGGCCTCGATCACGGTGACGACGGGCGTCTCCGTCGAGGGCCGCGCACTGGCCCGCACGGGAGCGGTCACGCTCGATTCCAACGACTTCACCGAGCCGGGCTGCGAGCCCACCGACGGCGACTCCGACCATCACTCCGACCGTGACGCCGACGATCACGCCGACCGTGACGCCGACGGTCACGCCCACCGTGACGCCGACGGTCACGTCGACCGTGACCCCTACGGTCACGCCGACCGGGACGCCGACCGTGACCCCGACGGTCACGCCGACCGTGACGCCGACCGTGACCCCGACGGTCACGCCGACCGTGACGCCGACCGTGACCCCCACGGTCACGCCGACCGTGACGCCGACCGTGACCCCCACGGTCACGCCGACCGTGACGCCCACGGCCTCGCCGACTCCGACCGCGACCACAGCGCCGCGACCGGCGCCCTCCCACGCCGCGGTCGTTCCCGTGTCCGGGTCGAACGGTCCCCGCGGTCCGGCTCTCGCCTCGACCGGAGTGGACGCCGCAACGACGGCGACCGCCGGAGTGCTGGGCCTGCTCGCCCTGGTCGGCGGCGGTCTGATCCTCACCCTCCGACGCCGCAGTGAGCGCACCGGCAGCTGATCCCGGCTGATCACCGGCAGCTGATCACCGCCAGGCCGTGCGCCGGACTCCCGAGGGGTCCGGCGCACGTCTGCGCCCACGATCGCGCTCCGCCCGTCCCTCGGGTGTCCTCGCCGATGCGCGCAGGCCCGCTCGTGCGTCGAGACGCCGCTCCGAGCGTCGGGGCACCGCTGAGCAGGCGGTGTCTCGGACGTGGGGCGGTGTCCGGGCAGGAGGCGGGTGCGCGTCCTGGTGAGCACGCACTGCTCGTGACACGGGTGTATCCCGGTGCCGTCGGGCCCGCTCGTGCGTCGAGACGCCGCTCCGATCGCCGGGACATCGCGGTAGGGGCAGTGCCTCGGGGCGGAAGGCGGCATGCGAGGAGTGCGCGACCGTTCTGCTCGGAACGCGGGCGTCCGCTCGATGCCGGGATCCGCTCCGCCCGGTCGTCAGACCCCGGCCAGCTCGGCTCGGAGGGGCGGGTCCGCGCCGATGCGGGAGGCGGTGACTCCCGCCGCCCGGGCCGCCCACCGGCCCGCCGCGAGGAGGGCGTCCTCGTCGAGAGCGGTGGTCCCGCTGTCGAGGAGGGCGTCGATCAGCCCGGCCATCGCCGTGTCGCCGGCGCCGATGGTGTCCGCGACGGCGATGCGGGAGGCGGGGACGACGACCCGGGCCCGGCGGGACGCGAGGACCATGCCCTCGCCGCCCCGCGTGACGACCGCCAGCGAAGGGCCGGCAGCCAGGAGGCGGTCGAGGACGGCGTCGACGGAGTCGCCGGGGTGGAGCCACTCGGCGTCCTCGTCGCTCAGCTTCACCAGATGGCAGCGCCGGAGGAGCCGCTCGAGGACGCGGTGGACCTCGGCGCGCGGAGGGAGCACCTCGGGCCGGATGTTGGGGTCGAGGCTGACGGAGGTCCCGGGCGGCAGACGGTCGAGCAGGTCCGCGACCGTGTCTGCGCCGGGATGCAGGAAGGCGGCGATCGACCCGGTGTGGAGGTGCGCGGCTCCGTCGGGATCGACGCGGTCCGGGTTCCAGCTGAGGTCGAACTCGTACCGGGCCGACCCGTCGGCGCCGATGACCGCCGCCGCGGTCGACGTGGTGCCGCGCGCGGGCGCCGACACCGCGACTCCGGACTCCTCCAGGTGCGCCCGGGCCCGGCGTCCGCGCTCGTCGTCGCCCAGGGCGGTGGCGAAGCGGACGGAGCGGCCGAGCCGGGAGAGGGCGACGGCGACGGTCGCGGGCGAGCCGCCGACGTGCTCCGACCGGCTCCCGTCCCGCTCGACGACGTCGACGACGGTCTCGCCGACGACGAGGACGCGAGAGCCGGAGTCCGAGCCGGGGCCGCTGCCGGAGCCCGCGCCGGGCCCGCTCACTCCGCCGCCGCGCGGACCTGCAGCGTCGTGAACGGCGCCGACGGGAAGACGAGCTGGGTGAGGGTGCTGAGACCCCCGCCGAGGAACACCTCGACCACCGAGGCGTCGACGACGATGCGGACCGGGATCCGCCCCGACTCGTCCGGCGCGGGCAGCGGAGCCCAGTCGACCGAGGGGAAGGACGCCGCGAAGTCCACCGCGCCGCTGCGCGTGCGGTCGCAGGTCAGCACTCCCTCGTCGCCGTCGACCGTGAGCACCACTTCGTCGTCGGTCGTGCCGGTGAGCAGGCGCAGCTCGGTGCGGTTGCCGGGGAGGCGGGACACGTCGACGTCGAAGACGCGGACGTCGCGGGACGCGGGCCCTGTCGGGAGGACCGCCCGCTGCGCGAGGCGGAGACGGCCGTCGGCCCCGCGGACGAGGTCGAGCTCGCGCACGAGCGACATCGACGAGCGCCACGGGCCGGTGGGCGTCTCGCTCGCGTAGTCCCAGTTGCTGGCCCACGCGATCGTGAGGCGGCGGCCCTCGGGAGCGTCGTTGAAGGAGACGGCCGCGTAGTAGTCCCGGCCGTAGTCGAGCCAGTCGTAGTCGGCGGGGTCCTCGGACGCGCTGATCCGGTCGGCGGTGAACTCGGCTCCGTCGAAGTCGCCGAGGAAGTACTGGCTGCCGGAGCCGCCGGCGATGCCGCCCGGGTTGAGGCTCACGATCATCATCCAGCGGACCTCGTCGGTGCCGCGCACGCGCAGCGGGAAGAGGTCCGGGCACTCCCAGACGCCGCCCGTGGCATGGGCGGGGCCGAAGTGGGAGCGCCGGGTCCACGCGATCAGGTCGGGCGAGGTGTAGACCGCGACGCGGCGGTCGACCGCCTCGACGGCGACCATCACCCAGTGGCCGTCGTCCCCGCCGAACCAGAAGACCTTCGGATCACGGAACTCCGCGGAGCCGATGTCGAGGACGGGGTTGCCCGCGTACCGGGTCCAGGTGGCGCCGTCGTCGACGCTGTAGGCCAGTGCCTGGGCCTGCGAGGCCCCGGTGCCGTCCGGGAGGGCGTCGCGGGCGGCCGTGTAGACCGCGACGAGGGCCGTCTCGCCGGGGCCGGCGAAGCCCGCCGTGTTGCGGACGTCGGCGACCGCGCTGCCGGAGAAGGCCATCTCGCCGTCGAGGACGGGGATCGCGACGGGCTGCTCGCTCCACGACACCAGATCGGTCGAGGTCGCGTGGCCCCAGGACATGTTGCCCCAGGTGCTGCCGGTCGGGTTGTTCTGGAAGAACAGGTGGTAGGTGCCGTTGTGGAAGAGTAGCCCGTTCGGGTCGTTCAGCCAGGTGGATCGGGCGGTGAAGTGGGCGGACGGACGCCAGGCGTCCGTCGTCGTGGTGATGGTCACAAGGGCTCCTGAGGAGAGGGGTTCGGTGCGGCCGGACGAGGGGCGCGGGCGGCTGCCGCCCGCGCCCCCGGGGACTACTCGCCGCCGTTCTGGAAGCGGTCGTAGGCCTGCTGGTACGTCGCGGTCACGTCGGAGGCGCCCATCGACTCCAGCTGCGAGACGTAGGAGTCCCACTCGCTGTCGACGGTCCCGTTGACGATCCAGGCGGCGAACTTTTCCTTCACCAGGGTGTTGATGTCGGTCAGCGCGTACGAGACGCGGTCGAGCTCGTCGTTCGAGAGCATCACCGGCGGGTAGGCGTCGTTCGCCTTGTAGGGGAGGTAGTACTCGTTCACCAGGTCCTGGCGCTCCTTCGCGCGCGGCTCGGGGGCCACGACGGTCTCGAAGTCCTTCTCGGTGGTGATCTTCGGGCCGCCCGGGGCGACCTTCTGGCGGCGCTCGCCCTCGGCCTCGCCGGCGGCGGCGGGGATCTGCACGAGGAGGCCGGTGGCCTCGTCCTTCTGGAGCGTGACGCCGAGGGGTCCCCAGCTGCTCTGGGCGCTCATCTCGGGGTCGAAGAGGCGGTCGGCCCAGCGCATCGTGGCGGCGGGGTACTCGTTGGAGCGGGTGATCGCCATCGCGCCGCGGTTGATCTCCTGGTTGCTGGTGACGCTGGCGCGCTTCTCGCCGTCGACGCCCTCGAGCACGCCGAGGATCGCGTAGTCGCCGAGGCGGTCCTCGCCGACCATCTCCTTCGCCTCCCACCAGAAGAAGGAGCCGAGGACCGGGGTGTCGGCCTTGCCCTTGGAGAGGAAGGCGACGTCGTCCTGCGAGAACGACTCGGGGTCGATGAGCCCGTCGGCGTACCAGTCGGAGAGCGCCTCGACGCCCTGCTTGTAGCCGTCGGTGTCGGCCGTGAACTGCACCTTCCCGTCGACCACGATGCGGTGGTCGTTGTTCTCCGGCTGGCCGCCGAGCGCCGCGATCAGGTCGTGCGGGTTGCCGCAGAAGGAGTCGGTGCGGAAGGACAGCGGGATCTCGTCGGCCTTGCCGTTGCCGTTGGGGTCGCCGGTTCTGAAGGCCTCGAGCGCGGCCCGGTACTCCTCGATCGTCGTCGGCATCGGGAGGCCGAGCGCGTCGAGCCAGGCGGTGTTGATGAAGAGGAAGTTCGGGTACTGGAGGATCCCGAGCTCCTCGACCGAGGGCAGCGTGTAGATGTGGCCGTCCGAGGCGGTGAGCGCGGCGCGGATGTCGGGCCGGTCCTCGAGGATCGCGGAGAGGGTCGGCGCGTGCTCCTCGATCAGGTCCTCGAGCGGGAGGAGCGTGCCGTTCTCGCCGTACTGCACGATCTCGGCGTCGGTGAGGCCCGAGTTGAACAGCACGTTCGGCACGTCGTCGCTGGCGAGGAGGAGGTTCTTCTTCTCGGCGTAGACCTGCTCGGGGAGGTTCTTCCAGTCGATCGAGATGTTGGTGTCCTCCTCCCACTGCTGCACGAGCTGCATCGAGGAGTAGTCGGGGGACAGGGCGGACTTGGTGCCGCCGAAGGTCAGCGACAGCGTGTCGTCGACGATCGGCAGGCCGGTCTCGTTGAAGCCGACCTCGCTCGAGCGGTCCTGGACGGGGTCGTTCCCGCCGCCGGTCGTGCAGCCGGCCAGGAGCAGTCCGCCGGAGAGGGCGAGTGCGGTGGTGGTGAAGAAACTGCGGTGTCTCATCGTTCGTGTTTCTCTTGTCGAAAGGGTGGTGCGGGAGGGGCGGAGGGTCAGCTCTTCACGGCGCCGAGAAGGGCGCCCTTGGTGAAGTGCTTCTGCATGAAGGGCAGGACGATCAAGAGGGGGATCGTCGAGACGACGATCATTCCGTACTTGATCAGCTCGCCCAGGCGCTGGGCGGCGGCGTAGGAGTCCATCGCTCCGGAGCCGCCTGCGGAGGTGACCTCGGACTGGATCAGGACGTTGCGCAGCACCAGCTGGAGCGGGTACTTGCTCTCGTCGTCGAGGTAGATCAGGGCGTCGAAGAAGGCGTTCCAATTGGCCACGAGGTGGATCATGATCATGAGGAAGATCAGCGGCTTCGACAGCGGCAGGACGATGCTGAAGAAGAAGCGGAAGTCGCTCGCGCCGTCCATCTGAGCGGCGTCGCGCAGCTCGCCCGGCACGTTGTTCTCGAAGAAGGCGCGGGCGATGATCAGGTTCCAGACCCCGACCGCGCCGGGCAGGACCACGGCCCAGATCGTGTCCAGCATCCCGAGGTCGCGCACCACCAGGTAGCGGGCGATCAGGCCTCCGTCGATGAACATCGTGAGGATGAAGATCAGGAGGAAGACGGTCCGCCCGTAGAGGTCCTTCCTCGACAGGGCGTAGGCCGCGCAGAGGATCGTGCTGACGCTGATCGCGGTGCCGACGACCGTGTACAGGACCGAGTTGCCGAAGCCCTGCCAGATCGCGCCGTCCGAGAAGATGCGCCCGTAGCCCTCGAGCGTGAAGCCGGCCGGCCAGAGCCAGACGTTCCCGTTGAGGATCTGCGACGGCTCGCTGAACGAGGCGATCACGATGAAGTACATCGGGTAGACGATCGCGACGATCGCCAGGAGCAGGACGGCGATCGCGATCGTGTTGAACACGGGGTCCGCGTACCGTCCGGTGCGCTTCGCCGGGGCGGTGCGGCGAGGGGGAGTCGGTGCCGACGGCTCGCGGACGGCGCGGTCGGGGTGGATGGTCTGTGTCATGGCGTCGTCACCAGAGGCTCGATTGGCCCGCACGGCGGGCGACCTGGTTGAAGGTCGCCAGCAGGACGAGGTTGATCAGGGAGTTGAAGAGGCCGATGGCGGCCGAGTAGCTGAACTGCGCCTGCTGCAGCCCCGCCTTGTAGACGTAGGTCTGGATCACCTCGGAGGTCGGGAGGTTGAGGTCGGTCTGCATGAGCAGGACCTTCTCGAATCCGAGGTTGAAGAGATTGCCGATCGCCAGGATGAACAGGATCGTGATCACCGGCAGGATGCCCGGGATGTCGATGTGGCGGATCCGCTGCCACTTGCTCGCTCCGTCGACGCGGGCGGCCTCGTGCAGAGCCGGGTCGATCGCGGTGAGGGCGGCGAGGTAGACGATCATCGAGAATCCGGCGTTCTGCCAGATGTCGGAGCCGATGTAGAGGGGCCGGAACCAGTCCGGCGAGCCCATGAAGAACACCGGCTCTCCCCCGAGGGCGACGATCGCGCTGTTCACGATCCCGGACCGCGGCGAGAAGAGCAGGTGGATCATGCCCACGACCACGACGACCGAGATGAAGGACGGCGAGTAGAGCACCGTCTGCGTGAACTTCTTGAACCGCTCGCTCTGCAGCTGGTTGACGATCAGCGCGAGCACGATCGGCACCGGGAAGGCGATGAGCAGCCCCAGGGCGTTCACCGTCAGGGTGTTCTCGATCAGGCGCCCGAACTGGAACGACGAGACGAAGCGGGTGAAGTTGTCCAGGCCCACCCACGGGCTGCCCGAGAAGCCGAGCGACGGGTTGTAGTCGCGGAAGGCGATCTGGGCGCCGTACATCGGCCAGTACTTGAACAGCGCCACGAAGACGAGCGCCGGGGTCAGTAGTACGTATAACTGCCAGGAGCGCAGGGCGCGCCTCGCAGCGGAGCCGAGGCGCTGCCTCGGGCTCAGGAGGCGCCGTGGCCGGGGGATCCCGGGGGCGGACTTCATCGTCGTCATGCGCGCACCTCTGCACTCGTCACCGATCCGCGGAGGACCGGTGAGCAATGGATGGGATGGGGTCGGGGCTCCTCGCGCGGTTCCGCGAGGAGGAGGGAGACGGCGTCGCGGGCCATGCGCTCGTGGGGGAGCGCGACGGTCGTGAGGCCGGGGTCGAGGTAGGAGGCGAGGGTCTCCTGGTCGTCGAAGCCGACGATGGAGCAGTCCTCGGGCACGCGGAGGCCGCGCGCCTCGAGAGCCCGGTAGGCGCCCCAGGCGGTGCGGTCGTTGCCGCAGAAGATCGCGGTGGGGGGATCGGCCTCGTCGAGGAGCTCCGCGGTGAGGGCGAGGCCGTCCTCGACGGTGCCGCCGGAGCCGTGCCGGACGAGGCGGGGGTCCACGGTGAGGCCCGCCTCCTCGAGGGCGCGGCGGTAGCCCGCCCGCCGTCCGACACCCGCGGGGAGGTCGCTGTCGGCGGGCTGGATGTCGATGTAGGCGATGCGGCGGTGGCCGGCGCCCGTCAGCTGGCGGGTGGCGGTGTACCCGCCCTCCTCCTCGTCCGGGAAGACGCTGGAGAAGCGCCCGCCGGCGGACTGGGCGTTCACGACCACGGTGGGCACGTCGCCCAGCGCCTCCGGCACCTCGACGACGCGGTGGTACATCGAGGCGTAGATGACGCCGAGCACGCGGTACGACAGCATCATGTCGATCGCCGACTCCTCGAGGGCGCGCTCGCCGAAGGTGTCGACGCTGAGGATGATGTGGCCGCTCTCCCAGGCCCGCATCTGCGCGCCCTTCAGCAGGCGGCCGGCGAAGGGGGAGCTGGCGACCTCGTCCGAGACGAAGCCGATCATCCCCGACTGCCCGCTACGGAGCGACTTCGCGAAGGCGTTGGTGCGGTAGCCGAGATCCTCGACCGCCTCCATCACGCGGGCTCGGGTGGCCTCGGTGACGCGGTTGCCGGGAGCGTTGTTGAGCACGAGGGACACGGTGGCCTGGGAGACGCCGGCGCGCTCCGCGACCTGCCTCATCGTCGCCGTCCGTCCGGCCATGACCCACCTCCTCGTGGTCTCGGTTATTCGTATAACTGGAAAATACACATCCGAGAGCGCGGCGTCAACATATGATTCCGCGAGCCCCGGTCGGCACGTCGCGGGAACGCAGGAGTCGTCGTTCCGGAGCTCGAGTGCGACGACGTCCGCGTTCTCGCGGAGGGCGGCGTCAGCCGGAGGACTCCCGCGGCACGAGGCGGACGGGCATGGCCTGCACGCCCGCGGTCGGACGTCCGTGGATCGCGTTCGAGAGCTCCTCCGCGGCGGCGCGGCCGAGCGTGTCGAGCATCATGTCGATGCTCGAGAGCGGCGGGCGGGCGGCCTCGACGAGGAGGTCCCAGTTGTCGAAGCCGACGACGGCCACGTCCTGCGGCACCCGCCGGCCGGTCTCGCGCAGGTGGTCGAGGGTGCCGCGGGCGATCTGGTCGCTCGCGCAGATGATCGCGTCGAGGTCCGGATGCGCGCGCAGCAGCGTCTCTGCGCACTGGCGGCCCCAGCTCTCGGACCACTGCCCGAAGAGGACGCCGCCGCCGACCAGCGGGAGCCCCGCCTCCGTCAGCGCCTGCTCGACGCCCCGGGCGCGGTCGTGCGCGGCGGTGTAGCTCGGCTCGCCGTTGACGAGGGCGATCCTGGTCCGTCCGCGCTCGATCAGGTGGCGGGCGGCGAGGACGCCGGCCTGCACGTTGTCGGGCGTGAAGGAGGAGTCGCGCGGATCCTCCGAGGGCGCATAGGCGTAGACGACCGGCACCGGGATGGTGCGGGTGATCGAAGGGCGCGGGTTCGTCGTCCGGCCGAGCACCACGATCCCGTCGACGCGCTTGGCGAGCAGGTTCTTGATGTGGTGCTGCTCGCGGATCGAGTCGCCGCGGGCGTCGCAGAGGAGCACCGACGTCGATCCGGCGCCGAACGCGTCCTCGGCGCCGAGCAGCACGGGGAGCACGAAACGGTTGTCGAGGTCGTTCGTGAGCATCCCGATAGTGCCCGTGCGCCGGGAGTTGAGGGCCTGCGCGAACGGGTTCGGGGTGAAGGAGAGGGCCTCGGCGGCGTCCAGCACGCGCTGGCGGGTCTCGGCGCGCACCTGGTCGCGGCCGTTGAGCGCCTTGGAGGCTGTGGCGATCGAGACGCCGGCGGCGGCCGCCACGTCGGTGAGCGTGATGGTGCCGGTGGGCTTGCGTGGTGGCACCGCGCCTCCGTTCCGGGCCCGGTGGGCCGCCGCGTCGATCCTCGCACGACTCCGGCGAAAAACCGAAAAGACCGAAAAGGTCGCATCTCTTGACGCGCTGACCGCCCCTGCCTAGGTTTACCCGACAGAAAGTAGTTTCGGCCCGGCGCAGACGATCGGGACGACTGCCGAGGAATCCGTCAACGACGAAGGGATCATCCGTGAAGACGAGGAAGCACGCTCGGGGCCTCGCCGCCGCCGTCCTGCTGGGGACGGCCGCCGCCGCACTGACCGGCTGCGCGAGCGGCTCCGGGGGAGACTCCGGCTCCGCCGCGGGAGGCAGCTACACGTTCTGGGACCCGTACCCCCAGTTCGACGAGTCGTCCGACTGGGCGAAGCTCATCGACTCCTGCGGGACCGAGGCCGGCGTCACCGTCGAGCGCACCGGCTACGACACCACCGACCTGACCAACAAGGCGCTGCTCGCCGGTCAGCAGGGCAACTCGCCCGACCTCCTGCTCGTCGACAACCCCGTGGTCTCGACGCTCGCGGAGTCGGGCATCCTGACCACGACCGCCGAGTCCGGGCTCTCCACCGAGGGGATCGACGCGAACATCCTCGCGGCCGGCCAGACCGGCAGCGACACCTTCGGCGTGCCGATCGGCGCCAACACGCTCGCGCTGTACTACAACAAGGCCGTGCTCGAGAAGGCCGGCGTGGACGCCGCCTCCATCACCGACTGGGCCGGGCTGACCGACGCGCTCGAGAAGGTCACCGCCTCCGGCGGCAAGGGCATCACGTTCTCCGGCATCGGCACGGAGGAGGGGACCTTCCAGTTCCTGCCGTGGTTCTGGGGCTCCGGCGCCGAGCTGACCGACCTCGACTCGCCCGCCGCGGTCGACGCCGTCTCGCTCTGGAGCGACTGGCTGGAGAAGGGCTACGCGCCCAACTCCGTGATCGGCAACACGCAGACCACGAGCTGGCAGGAGTTCGAGACCGGCGAGTACGCCTTCGGCGAGAACGGCACCTGGCAGCTGGCCAACGCGAAGGCCTCGGGCATCGACTACGGCGTCCTGACCATCCCGTCGAAGGACGGCGGAGCGGCCCCCGCACCGACCGGAGGCGAGTTCCTCACCCTCCCGGTGCAGTCGGACACGGCGCGCTACGAGACCTCGAAGCAGATCGCCGAGTGCCTGACCTCGACGGAGAGCCTGGTCACGACCGACAACACGCTCTCGTACATCGCGCCGACGGCCGAGGCGCAGCAGGAGCAGGTCGCCGGCAACGCCGACCTCGAGCCGTGGGTCACCGCCGTGCAGGCCGCGAAGGGCCGCACCTCGGACGACCTCGGCACGAAGTACCCGAAGATCTCGGAGCAGCTGTGGGGCGCGGTGCAGACCGTGCTCAGCGGCTCGCAGTCTCCCGAGGACGCCCTGAAGGCCGCCCAGTCGGCCGCCGAATCCGCCACGAAGTAGGACGACCGGGGGCTCCCGCTCCCCGAACGAGGTCCCCCCGGCCGGTGCTCCGCGCACCGGCCGGGGGGACGGGAGAGACCATGACCACTGCCACCGAGACCGCCCGCCTTCTGCGGCGCGGCACCGAGCCGCCGGCCCCGCCCGCCCCGGCCGCCGAGAGCCGTCGGCGCCGCCGGCGCCCCGAGGGCGGCCGCCTGGTCGCGTGGGCGTTCCTCGCCCCGCTCGTCGCCTACCTGCTCGTCTTCTACGCGTTCCCGCTCTACCGCAACCTCGAGCTGAGCCTGAAGGACTACACGGTCCGCTCGTTCGTGCAGGGGAACGCGCCCTTCGTCTGGTTCGACAACTACGTCCAGGTGTTCCAGGACGCGACCTTCGGCCCGGCGCTGCTGCACACGGCGATCTTCACCGGCGTCTCGCTCCTCTTCCAGTTCACGCTGGGGCTGGCGCTCGCCGTGTTCTTCTACCGCCGCTTCCCGCTGGCGAGCACGCTCCGGGCGCTGTTCCTGGTGCCGTGGCTCCTGCCGCTGATCGTCTCGGCCTCGACCTGGTCGTGGATGCTCAACAGCGACTCCGGCATCGTGAACGCGTTCCTGGAGTCGTTCGGGATCGGCCAGATCAACTGGCTCACCTCGCCGACCACCTCGCTGATCGCGGTCCTGATCGCGAACATCTGGATCGGCATCCCGTTCAATCTGGTGATCCTCTACTCCGGCCTGCAGAACATCTCGCAGGACCTCTACGAGGCGGCCTCGCTCGACGGCGCGACCGGCGCCCAGCAGTTCTGGCGGATCACGCTGCCGCTGCTGCGGCCGGTGTCGGCGATCACGATCCTGCTCGGCCTCGTCTACACGCTGAAGGTGTTCGACATCATCTGGATCATGACGAAGGGCGGCCCCGCCGACTCCTCGACCACGCTCGCCACCTGGACGTACCAGCTCGGCTTCGGCTCGATGCTGCCCGACTTCGGACCGGCCGCGGCCGTCGGCAACCTGCTGATCATCCTGGCCCTCGTCTTCGGCCTCGTGTACATCCGGGTCCAGCGGAAGCAGGCCGACTCGTGACCGCCCGCCGCCCCTGGTACCTGACGGTGGTCGGGATCGCCCTCACGGCGGTCATGCTGTTCCCCGTCTACTGGATGATCAACGTCTCCCTCACTCCGACCGGCTCGATGCGGAAGGATCCGCCGGACTGGTTCCCGTTCTCGCCCACGTTCACCGGCTACCAGGCGGTGCTGAGCGAGCAGCTGCCCTACCTGGGCACCAGCCTCGTCGTCGGCCTCGGCACGGTGCTGCTGACCGTGGCGATCGCCGCTCCCGCCGCCTACTCGCTGGCGAAGCTGCGGCCCCGCGGCGGGCAGGCGCTCTCGTTCGTGCTGCTGATCGCGCAGATGATCCCGGCGATCATCATGGCGATGGGCTTCTACGCCATCTACCTCAACCTGGGGCTGCTCAACTCGATCCCGGGCCTGATCGTGGCCGACTCCACCATCGCGGTGCCGTTCGGCGTGCTGATCTTCACGGCCTTCATGTCGGGGATCCCCGACGAGCTCACCCAGGCGGCCCGGATGGACGGAGCGAGCGCCTGGCGCACCTTCACCTCGGTGATCATGCCGATCAGCCGCAACTCCGTCGTCACCGTCTCGCTGTTCGCGTTCCTCTGGGCCTGGTCGGACTTCATCTTCGCCTCGACGCTCGACAGCGGCGGGAAGCTCCAGCCGATCACCCTCGGCATCTACAAGTACATCGGCAACAACAACCAGGAGTGGAACTCGATCATGGCGACCGCCGTGGTCGCCTCGCTCCCGGCCGCCGTCCTCCTCGTCGTCGCCCAGCGGTACGTCTCGGCGGGAGTCACCGCCGGCGCCGTCAAGGACTGACCCGTCCCTCCAAGGAGACACCGTGACCCTCACCGCCCCCACCGCCACCGCCCTCGGCGGCCCGGTCGCCCCCTCGCGGAGCGTGCTCCGGCCGCTGCGCCAGGACGAGATCCGCCTCACCGGCGGCTTCTGGAAGCACTACCAGGACCTCAACTCCTCCGCCGTCATCGAGCACTGCCGCTCGTGGATCGAGCGCGTCGGCTGGGCCGGCAACTTCGACCGCGCTGCCGACGGCTCGATCTCGTCCGCCGAGAGCGGCGACGCGCACGCGGGCATCGAGTTCGTGGACTCCGAGGTCTACAAGCTCCTCGAGGCCATGGCGTGGGAGCTCGGCCGGAGCGACGACGCCGGGCTGCAGGAGCGGTACGACGACCTCGTCGCGCGGGTCGCCTCCGCCCAGGACCCGGACGGCTACCTGCACACGAGCTTCGGCCGGCCCGGCCAGCGTGCGCGCTACTCCGACCTGGAGTGGGGCCACGAGCTGTACAGCTTCGGGCACCTGATCCAGGCCGCCGTGGCGCGGCTGCGCACCGGGCACGACGACCTCCTGCCGCAGGTCGCCCGGCGCCTCGCCGACCACGTGCACCGCGAGTTCGGGCCCGAGGGGAGGGTCGCCGTGTGCGGCCACCCCGAGATCGAGCTGGCGCTCGCCGAGCTGGCGCGGGCGACGGGGGAGGAGCGCTACCTCGAGCTGGCCCGCCTGTTCGTGGAGCGGCGCGGGACGGGGACGCTGAAGCCGATCGCGTTCGGCGCCGAGTACTTCCAGGACGACGTGCCCGTGCGCGACGCGGAGGTGCTGCGCGGCCACGCGGTGCGGGCCCTCTACCTCGCCTCCGGGGCTCTCGATGTCGCGGTCGAGACCGGCGACGCCGAGCTGGAGGAGGCGGTCCGCCGCCAGTGGGAGGCGACCGTCGAGCGGCGCACCTACGTCACGGGCGGGATGGGCTCGCACCACCAGGACGAGGCGTTCGGCGCCGACTACGAGCTGCCGCCGGATCGCGCCTATGCCGAGACCTGCGCGGCGATCGGCTCCACGATGCTCAGCTGGCGGCTCCTGCTCGGCTCGAACGAGCACCGCTACGCGGACCTGATGGAGCGGACGCTGCTGAACGCGGTGCTCCCCGCGACCCGCGAGGACGGCCGCGCCTTCTTCTACACGAACACGCTGCAGCAGCGCGTCGACGGAGTGGCGCCGGACGAGTCGCGCGAGACCGACCGCGCGCAGTCCAGCCTCCGCGCGCCCTGGTTCTGGGTCTCGTGCTGCCCGACCAACACCGCCCGCACCCTGGCGAGCGTGGAGCTCGGCTTCGCGACCGCCACCGACGACGGGGTGCAGCTCCACCAGTACGGCGCGTACGAGGTGCGCACCGGAGGCGTCGCGCTGCGCGTCGAGACGGAGTACCCGGCCGACGGCGAGATCGTCGTGCGGATCCTCGAGGACGCGGAGTTCGCGCTGACGCTGCGGGTCCCGCCGTTCGCGCGGCGCTCGGCGCTGCTCGACGGCGAGCCGGTCTCGACGCCGACCGTCACCGTCCGCCGGGCGTTCTCCGCCGGCGACACCGTGCGGCTCTCGCTGCCGATGACGGCCCGCTTCGTCGCCCCGCACCCCCGGATCGACGCGGTGCGCGGCCAGGTCGCCCTCGAGCGCGGGCCGTTCGTGCTCGCGATCGAGTCGCTCGACCTGCCCGAGGGCCTGGACACCGAGCACATCGCGGTCGACGCGTCGGTGCCGCCCGTCGTGACGGCGGAGGGAGCGCGCGTGTCCCTCGTGGCGCGGGAGGCGGCATCCGGCTGGCCCTACGGCTCCGTGCCTGTGGAGGAGGGGCGCCGCTTCGAGGCGGAGTTCCGGCCGTACCACCGCTGGGCGAACCGCGGACCGTCGACGATGCGGATCTGGACGCCGACGGCCTGACGGGCACCGCTCGCGAGAACGCAGAAGTCGTCGCACTCGAGCGCGAGTGCGACGACTCCTGCGGAGTGGCTGCCGTTGCGGCGCCTGCGCTCAGATCCAGCCGCGCTCGCGGGCCTCGATGACCGCGCGCTGGCGGGTGTCGACGTCGAGCTTGCGCAGGATCGACGAGACGTGGTTGCGGACGGTGCCGGAGGAGAGGTGCAGCGCCGCGCCGATCTCGCCGATCGTCTCGCCGCGGGAGCCGGCGCTGAGCACGTCGAGCTCGCGGTCGGTCAGCGGGCTGCGCGTGCTCGCCAGGGCGTCGGCGGCGATCTCCGGATCGACGTAGCGGCGTCCGCTCGCGACCTGGCGGATCACCTCGGCGACGTCCTCGACCCGGCGCGACTTCGGCAGGAAGCCGCTGACGCCCGCTCCGAGCGCTCGCCGCAGGACCCCCGGCCGCGCGTGCCGGGTGACGACCACGACGCGCGTCGCCGAGACCCGGCGCAGCCGCTCCGCCGCCTCGATCCCGTCGAGCCCGGGCATCTCGACGTCGAACAGGCACACGTCGGGCTGCAGGCGCAGCGCCTCCGCGACCGCCTGCTCGCCGTCGCGGCACTCGCCCACGATCTCGAGGTCCTCCTCGAGGCGGAGGAGCGCGGCCAGCGCCGTGCGGATCATGTCCTCGTCGTCGGCGATCAGCACCCGGATCACGAGTCGCTCCCCACCGGCAGGCGCGCGTCCAGTTCGAAGGAGCGGCGGACCGCCCCGGCGCGCAGCGTCCCCCCTGCCCGCTCGACCCGCTCCGCCATGCCGAGGACGCCCGAGCCGGTCCCGTCCGCCTCCTCCGCGTCCGGTGCCAGGTCGTTCACCGCCTCGAACCGCCACTCGTCCTGCTCCCGCGCGAGCCGCAGCCGCGCGCTGGAGCCGCCGCCGTGCTTGAGGATGTTCGTCGTCGTCTCGCGGACCACCGGCCCGAACGTCTCGGCCGGCGCGTGAGCCGCCGCCGGGTCGACCTCGAGCTCGACGCGGAGCCCGGCCGAGCGGAGGAGGTCGGCCGCGTTGGCCAGCTCGTCGACGAGCGGGACGCTGCGGAAGCGCGTCGCCAGCTCGCGGGTGCCGGTGCGGGCGCCGTCGACCGAGCGCTGGGCGGCGCGCAGCTGCTCGAGCGCGGCGTCCGGGTCGCTGCCGAGGAGGCGCTCGGCGAGCTCGAGCTGCAGCGCGATCACCTGGAGGTGGTGGCCCTGGAGGTCGTGCACGTCGCCGGCGAGCAGCAGGCGCTCCTGGGCCGCGGCGAGCCGGCCCTCGGCGGCGCGCGCCCGGTCGAGCTCGCGGACGATGTCCCACCACCACAGCGCGCTGACGACCGTCAGGGGCAGCAGCGTCGCGAACAGCAGGAGGGTCGAGAGCGCGGCCGACGTGTCCGGCGCCGCGCGCGTCTGCTCGAGCACCGCCGCGACCGCGAGGACGATCGTGCAGAGCACCATCACCCGGAGCCGCACGCCGCTCTGCCAGGGCAGCACGGCGACCAGGGTCGCGGCGAGCGAGAGCCCGAGCGCGAGGCTCCCGGCGGCCGTGCCGGTGAGCGCGGCGGCCGCCACTCCGAGGCAGAAGACCAGGGTCGGCGCGGCCCGGAGGCGCACCGGGCCCTCGCGGTCGGCGCGCCGGTACGCGAGCGCGGTCGGCGAGAACACCGCGACCCAGGCGGCCGCGCCCAGGAAGTAGGCGGCCTTCCGCCACTCCTCGGCCTCGGCGCTCAGCACCGCCACGGACCAGACGGCCAGGACGACCACCACGAAGGAGGCGGCCGACGCGAGGGTGTACCACCAGGTCACGGCGACGCCGCGGCCTGCGCGCACGGGCGGATCCGCCTCGGTCGTGTTCACCATGCGGCCCAGGCTACGACCATGACACTTGTCACCCCTCGGGCCGTCGATCCTCCCGGGACGCGGTGATCCGGCGGCACTGCCGCAGCGGGCGCGGACACGGTCGGATGGAGGAGTCCCGAGAGCCGGGGCCACGTACCGGAAGGCACGACCATGACGATCATCAGCGACGCGATCCTCGGATTCCAGGACCTGATCGGCCGCGTTCCCGAGCTCGTGCAGCCCCTCGTCGTCGCCGCGGCCGGGGCCGTCCCCTTCATCGAGGGCGAGGGGGCGGCGAGCATCGGGATCATCGGCGGCATCCACCCGGTCGTCGCCGGGCTTGCGGGGGCGATCGGCAACTTCGTCTGCGTGGCGCTGCTCGTGCTGCTGGGCACCGGCGTCCGCTCGGCGATCACGGGCCGCTCGGAGGCGAAGCGGACGACTCCGCGGCGCAAGAAGTTCCAGCGGGCCTTCACCCGCTACGGCGTCCCGGGCGTGAGCCTGCTGGGGCCGCTGCTGCTCCCGACGCACTTCACCGCGGTGATGCTGGCGGGCGCCGGAGTCGGCCGCGGGCGGATCCTGCTCTGGCAGGGCGTCGCGATCGCGCTGTGGACGACGGTGCTCACGGTGATCGTCGGGCTCGCGGTCTCGGGCGCGACGCAGGCGGGCTGAGCGGGCCGGACACGGTCCTGAAGCGTGGAACCCCGGTCGCGTAGAGGTGTTCGCGCCACCGGTCAGTGCCGGATGCGCCGTCCCGGTCCGCCGTCCGGATCCGCCGGGCCGGCGGACTGCAGGTGGGTGTGCAGGCGGATGCGCAGCCGGGTCTTGACGGTGCCGAGCGGGATCGACAGCTCCTCCGCGATCTCGGAGTGGCTGTACCCGCGGACGTAGGCGAGGTAGAGGACGTCGTGGTGGATGGCGGCGAGCTGCCGGATCGCGCCGGCCGCGGGCGCCAGGGCCAGCCGGACGTCCGAGCGCTCCCACTCGTGATCGCGCGGCCGGTCGAGGACCGTGTACTGCAGCTCCCGGCGCCGCGCCGACCGGTCCGCCCGGGCGCGGTCCACGGCACGGCGGTGCGCGACCTGGGCCAGGAAGGCGAGCACGGGACGGCCCGGGTCGAGCGAGCGCGCGGTGCGCCAGAGCTCGAGGTAGACCTCCTGCGCGACCTCCTCGGCTGCGGCGCGGTCGTCGAGCACGGCGTCCGCGACGGAGACGACCCGGCCCGCGGTGAGCGAGTAGAGCTGCCGGAAGGCGGTCCGGTCGCCCGCGCAGACCCGCAGCAGCAGGGCCGCTGACCGCGCAGGGCCGTCCCCGGGCTCACGCCGCTTGCCCGTCATCGTCGACACAGGGCTCAGCCTGGCACCGCGGACGCGCTCCTCCCGGGGTCGTGCCCCGAGAGGTGGCCCCCATTAGAGGCTCACTTCTGCTCGCGTCCGCTGATGTGCGCCGCCCGACCCCCACTCTGCCCAGGGCCGGCCGTGCGCAACCGAGGCCCGGAGCGTCCGACAGTGGCCATCAGGCCGGTGCCGGGCCGCTCGACCTCGGTTGCGGACGGGCTCAGACGGCGACGCGCGCGTTCGACTGCGCGAGGAGAGCGACCGAGCGCAGGCGCGCCTCCGTCTGCAGCGACGCGTGGGCGACGATGACCTCGTCGGCGTCGGCGGAGCGGGCGAAGTCGGCTGCGTAGTCAGCCACCTGGTCGCCGGTGCCGACACCGGTGTAGGTGGTCATGCTCGCGACGTGGGCGCCGATCGGGGCGCTGAGCAGGGCGTCGAGCTCCTCATCGTCGAAGGTCTGGCCGACGGGGATCTGCCCGCTCTGGCGCAGCAGCATCATCAAACGGGCGCGCTTCATCTGCGCGAACTGTTCCTGCGCGTCCTCCTCGGTGTCGGAGGCGATGGCGTTCATCCCGGCGATCACGTAGGGCGCGTCGAGCTGCTCGGAGGGGCGGAAGCCGCGGCGGTACTCCGCGACGGCCTGGTGCAGCGCGTCCGGAGCGAAGTGCGAGGCGAACGCGTACGGCAGGCCCAGCGCGGCGGCCAGCTGCGCGCCGAAGAGCGAGGAGCCGAGGATGTAGAGGGGGACGCGGGTGCCGGCACCGGGCGTCGCGCTCACTCCGGGGATGCGGGACTCGCCGGCGAGGAAGGCCTGCAGCTCCAGCACGTCCTGCGGGAAGCGCTCGGAGGAGTCGGGGTCGCGGCGGAGCGCGCGGAAGGTCGCCTGGTCGCTGCCGGGGGCGCGGCCGAGTCCGAGGTCGATCCGGCCCGGGTGCAGCGTCTCGAGGGTGCCGAACTGCTCGGCGATGGTGAGCGGGGAGTGGTTCGGCAGCATGACGCCGCCGGAGCCGAGGCGGATCGTGGAGGTCTGCGAGGCGACGTGCGCGATGAGCACCGAGGTCGCGCTGGAGGCGATGCTCGCCATGTTGTGGTGCTCGGCGTACCAGACGCGGCGGTAGCCGTTCCGCTCGGCCTCCTGGGCCAGGGCGACGGAGGCGGCGAAGCTGTCGCGAGCGGTCTCACCGGGGGCGATGGGGGCGAGGTCGAGGATGGAGAGGGGAACGCTCATGGTGAGGGCAACGCCCGCGACGGCTCCGGTGTTCCCGTCGCGGGCGCCGTCCTCACGCCTCGGGGATGTCACGGCCGTACGCCTCCAGCGTCACGGCCTCGGGCTCCGGTCCGCCACGCACGCCGGCCTCGAGGGCGTCGATCCGGGCGAGCTCCGAGCCGGAGAGCGCGAAGTCGAACACGTCGATGTTCTCGGCGATGCGCTCGGGGCGGGTCGACTTGGGGATGACCTGGCGGCCCTCCTGCAGGTGCCAGCGCAGCATCACCTGCGCGGCCGTCTTCCCGTACTTGGCGCCGAGCTCGAGGAGCACCGGGTCGTCGAAGCTGCGGCGCGGGGAGTCGCGGTAGGCGGTGATGCCGCCGATCGGCGACCAGGCCTGGGTGAGGATGTCGTTCTCGCAGCCGAAGCGCTCGACCCGCCGCTGCTGGAAGTACGGGTGCACCTCGAGCTGGTTCACCGCGGGGACGACGTCGGTCTCGGTGAGCAGGCGGGTGAGGTGCTCGACCATGAAGTTGCTCACGCCGATCGCCCGCACCCTCCCGTCGGCGAGCAGCCGTTCGAGCGCCCGGTAGGCGTCGAGGGTGCGGTCGAAGGCCTCGGGCAGGGCCTGGTGCAGGATCAGCAGGTCGATCCGCTCGACGCCGAGCTTGCCCGCGCTCTTGTCGAAGGCGTGCAGCGTCTCGTCGTAGCCGTAGTCGCTGATCCACACCTTCGTCTCGAGGAAGACGTCGTCGCGGCCGGCGATCGCCTCGCCCACCTCGCGCTCGTTGCCGTAGGCCGCCGCCGTGTCGATGTGCCGGTACCCCGCGTCGAGCGCGGCGGCGACGGCGGCGCGGGTCTCGTCGGGCGGAGTCTGGAAGACGCCGAGTCCGAGGGCGGGGATCTCGACACCGTTGTGGAGAGTGAACGTGTTCATGAGCCCACGCTACGTCCGCAGACGCCGAGTCGCCCGAGAAGCCGCGCGCGACTCCTCAGGCGACCCCGTCGCTCCGGCCCTGCTCAGCCGTCGATCGGCAGCAGGATCCCCTTCACCGTCTCGTCCGTGGCGAGGAACTCCTGCACGGCCGGATCCTGGAAGGCCTGGACGAGCTTCCTCACGTTCTCGGTGTCGCGGTACTTCGAGCCGATGGTGAGCTGCCCGGCGAAGTCGTCGGGGGCCTGCGGGGCGAAGATCTGCTGCTCGATCGGGATGCCGGCGGCGAGGTAGTACTCGGTGTAGCCGACGGCCGCGTCGAGGTCCGGCAGCGCGCGCGACTGGGCGGCGAAGTCGAGCAGGGTGAACTGCAGGTTCTTCGGGTTCTCGGCGATGTCGTCCTGGGTCGCGGTGCCCGGCTCCGTGCCCGGCTTCAGCGTGATCAGGCCGGCGTTCTGCAGCAGCCAGAGGCCCTGCGCCTCGTTGGCGGGATCGGAGTAGAGCGAGACCGTGCCGCCGTCGGGGATCTGGGAGACGTCGGAGTACTTGTCGCTCCAGAGCCCGAAGCCCCAGCGGAAGACGGGGGTGGCCGCCTCCTCCTCGAAGTCGGGGTTGGCCTCGAGCACCTGTCCCAGCCAGAGCTTGTGCTGGTAGACCGTGGCCGCGACCTCGCCCTCGCTCACCGCGCGGTTGATGGTGTTGCTGTCCGAGAGCCCCTTGAAGGCGACGGTGATGCCGTAGCGCGGCGCCACCTCCTTCGCGACGAAGTCGACCAGGGCCTGCTCGGAGGCATTGCCCTCGGCGGTCGCGACGTAGAGCGTCGCTCCCTCCTGCTCGTTGGCCGAGACGGCGGGGGAGAGGAGCGGGACGGCGATCGCGGAGGCGACGCCGACCACGACGACGGCCGCTCCGGCGATCCAGGGCCAGCGGCGCTTCTTCTTGAGATCGAATCCGAGGTCAACGGGAGTGGACATGGCGGTGCCTTTCGAAGAGGGGGTGCGCGGGCGCGCGGGAGGGGCGCCCGAGGGCGCAGGAGGAGGAGTGGTGGTTCTAGACGGCGGCCGCGACCCGCGGCGCTCGCCGCGAGCGGGAGGCGCCGGGCGTGGTCGCGCGGACGAGGGCGTCGCCGGTGAGTTGCACGGTCGCGACGGTGGCGACCAGGATCACGATGGTGGCGAGCATGACGGTGGTGTCGAAGCGCTGGTAGCCGTAGGTCACCGCGACGTAGCCGATGCCGCCGGCGCCGATCGTGCCGGCGATCGCCGAGTACTCGATCATCGCGATCGTGTTGATCGTCAGGCCGCCGATGATCTGCGGCACCGCCTCGCTGAGCTGGGCGGTCCGCACCACCTGCAGCCGCGACGCTCCGGAGGCGCGGGCGACGCGGGTGAGCGAGAGCGGCACGCTGCGCAGCGCGTTCTCGACGATGCGGGTGAAGAAGGCGATCCCCGCGATCGACATCGGCACGACGGCCGCCGCGATCCCGATGTTGGTGCCGGTGATCAGGCGCGTGAACGGCATGATCGACGCCATCAGGATGAGGAACGGCAGCGAGCGGCCGACGCTGATGACGGCGCTGAGCACCTGGTGAGCGGCCCGGTTCTCGGCCAGCCCGCCCGGAGCGAGGTTGTGCACGAGAGCGCCCAGCGGCACGCCGACCAGCACCACGATCGCCATGACGATGCCGACCATGATCAGCGTCTCGCCGAGCGCCGGCAGCACCAGCGCGGGGATCTGCTCGAGCGGGACCTTGTTGTCGAGGTGGAGGATCATGCCGCCACCTCCTCGGCGAGGACGCGCACGCCGGCGGGCCGGACCGACAGGCCGAGCTCGGCCGCCGCACGGGTGAGCCGCGCCTCGTCGACCGGGCCGAGCCCGATCGTCGCGTGGCCGACCGCCTGCCCGTCCACCGTCTCGATCGCCGCGCCGAGCAGCGAGACGGGGCCGACCGCCTCCGCGAGCCGGGTGACCCAGTCGGTCGGCACTCCGGAGCGGGAGTAGCCCACCACCCATTCGCCCAGACCCGGGCCGGGCGCGACGGCGGGGCGCACCGGGTTGAGGGCGAGGCCGAGCGGGGACGCGGGGTCGCGCAGCAGGTCGACGAGACGGCCTGACTCCACGATGCGGCCGTGGTCGAGGCGGGCGACGGAGTCGGCCACCTGGCGCACCGTCTCCATCTCGTGGGTGATGAAGAGGATCGAGAGGCCCAGGTCGTCGCGCAGCTCCTTCAGGAGCGTGGTGATCGCGGTGGTCGAGGCGGGGTCGAGGCCCGAGGTGGCCTCGTCCGAGAGCAGCACCGAGGGGCGGAGGGCGAGAGCGCGGGCGATGCCGACGCGCTGGCGCTGACCGCCGGAGAGCTGGTGCGGGTAGTAGCGCGCGCGGTCCGAGAGGCCGACGCGCTCGAGCAGCTCCGCGACGCGGCGCTTCGTCTCGGCGGCGGTGACGCCGAGGTACTCCAGCGGCAGGGCCACGTTCTGCTCGGCCGTGCGGCGGCTGAAGAGTCCGTCGGACTGGAAGACGGTGCCGATGCGGCGGCGGGCGACGCGCAGCCGCTCCTCCGAGAGCTGCGAGAGCGCCTCCCCGTTGACGACGACCGTGCCCGAGGTGGGCCGCTCCAGGAGGTTCACGCAGGCGGCGAGCGTGCTCTTGCCTGCGCCGCTCGGGCCGACGACGGCGAAGATCTCGCCGGTCGCGACCGAGAAGTCGAGGCGGTCGAGCACGGTCGCCGGACCGTACGACTTGCTGAGCTGCTCGAGCCGGATCATCGCGTTCCTTCGGACGGGTCGGGCGGCCGCGGCCTCTCCGCGTCGTCCCGGACACGATGATGGAGCACCGCGGGCCCGCCCGTCCCGGCCCGCGTCGCCCGGCGTAACCCTTCGTCGCCGGGCGTAACAGTGCGCGGGGCGGAGGGGGTCGCGGCCGCGAGACGCGACAGGACCGCCGCGGCCGGCAGCACGCGGGCTACCGCGACCGGATGCAGCCGAAGTGGGAGTCGACGACCATCGAGCGCGCCTTCGACGAGGGGTGGTCGGACGAGCCGATGGGGACGAAGGAGAAGTTCTGGCTCGTCGCCGACGGCGATCTGTGGCTCTTCAAGTTCGCCCGCCAGCGAGGAGACGAGACCCGCGGTGAGGACTGGGCGGAGTGGGTGTCGTTCCATCTCGCGCGGATGCTCGACGTCCCGTGCGCGGAGATCCGACCTGCGACGGTGGGCGGTCGGCGCGGAATCATGTCGAGGAACGTCATCGAGCGCGAGCAGATCCAGAGCCTCGAGATCGGGAACAGCCTGCTGCGCCACTCCGATCGCCACTACGACCACGCTCGGAGGCGGCCCAACGACCGCTACACCGTCGATGCGGTGAGACGTGCTCTCGACGGCGTCGACGCTCCTGCAGGCTTCGACGCCGTCGCCGGACTGAGCGGTTTCGACGTGTGGGCGGGCTACCTGCTGTTCGATGCCTGGGTAGCTGGACGGGATCGACACGACGAGAACTGGGCCGTCATCGCCGGACGCGGTCATCGGACCCTCTCGCCCTCGTTCGATCACGGCAATGCCCTCGGGTTCCAGGAGACCGAGGAGAAGCGCGCCGCCTGCCTCGCCGATGAGGCTCTCTTCGACCGGTGGGTGCGGAGAGGAAGGAGTCACCATTTCGCCGGGAGACCGCTGCTGGTCGACCTCGCAGCGGAGGCCCTCGCGGCGGCCTCTCCGGAGGCGCAGGCGTTCTGGCCTGCTCGCCTCCGAGCGGTCGATCCCTCTGCAGTCCGCGAGGTCCTCGCGGCGGTGCCTCCGACCCTGATGTCGGAGACGTGCGCTAGTTTCACGGAAGGACTGCTGGCAGCGACACGGAGGAGGATCCTCGATGACTCTCCTCGTTGATCGACCGGCGCCGCGTCCGACCCCTGGTGTCCGCGAGCTGCTGCTCGTCTGGCAGAACCCTCGTACTCGCCGGTTCCTCCGCGCGGCGGTGCTGTCCGTCGGGGTCGACGGCTTCCTCTTCCGGTACGAGCCGGCGGCTGTCGCCGACGAGGACTTCTTCCCGCTCGCGGAGTTCCCCCGTGTGGACGCGGAGTACCGGAGCTCGTCCCTTCCGCCGTTCTTCGCCAACAGGGTGATGTCGTCCGAGCGCGGCTCGTACGAGGAGTACCTGGGGTGGCTCGGTCTCGAGGCGGCGTCCCCCGACCTCCCCGTCGAGATCATGGTCCGGACCGGCGCGGCGCGAGCGACCGACACCTTCCATGTCGTGGAGAAGCCTCTCCGCACCGCGCAGACCCTCATCAGTCGTTTCTTCGTGGCGGGAGTCCGCCATCGGGCCGAGCTCCCGCTTCCGGTGCTGCCTCTCGAGCAGGGCGACGGGCTGGTCCTCGTGCCCGACGCCTCGAACCTCCGCAACCCGGAGGCCTACGAGGTGGCCTCGGTGTCCGGCGAGCGGATCGGATGGGTGCCGGACTGGCTGTGCGGTGAGGTCGCCGCGCTCATGGCGTCCGGATGGGAGGTCGAGGCGGTCGCCGAGAAGGTGAACCCCGAGGCCCCGTCCCACGTCCAGGTGCTCTGCCGGATCACCGCGACCCTGCGTCACTGAACCCGCTCCCGCTCAGCTCGCGGCGGCCGCCGCGCGGGGGCTCTCGGCGCTCGCCTCGCGGTCGAAGCGCTCGCGGCTGAAGACCTGGTCGGCGGTCGTCAGAGCGAGGCCGATCACGCCCGCCAGCTCGCCCAGGTCCGACGTGTGGATGGTCAGGTGCCGCGTGGCGAGCGGGTGGGTGCGCAGGTAGACGCGCTCCCGCAGGCCCGACATCAGCACCTCGCCGCAGTCGCCGAGCTGGCCCGAGATCACGATGGTCCGCGGGTTGAGGATGTTGACGAGGTCGGCGACCGCCTCGCCGAGGACGCGGCCGGCCTGGCGCACCGCCTGGGTGGCGCGCATGTCGCCGCGGAGCACGCGGGCCGTGACGTCGGCGACGTGCTTGATCGAGGGGTCGTCGGCCGAGAGGTCGCGGACGAGGGCCCAGCCGCTCGCATACGCCTCCACGCAGCCGGCGTTGCCGCAGCGGCAGGGCAGCGGATCCGCGTCGACCGTGCCCGTGACCGCGCGGGTGTGGCCGATGTCGCCGGCCGCGCCGACGGCTCCGCGGATCGTCGCTCCGTTGAAGACGAGGCCCGAGCCGATGCCGGTGCCGAGCTTCAGGCTGATCAGGTTGTCGGAGCCGTGGTGGCGCGACTCGGCGAGGGCGCGGGCGTTCGCGTCGTTCTCGATGACGACCTGCACGCCCTCGTACGGCTGGGCGAAGTAGCCGGCGATGTCGAAGTCGTCCCAGCCGGTCATGATCGGCGGATTGCGCACGCGCCCGGCGGCGAACTCGACCGGCCCCGGGACTCCGACGCCGATGCCGGCGACCGCGTCGCCCTGCTGCAGCCGCTCGAACGCGGCGAGCACCAGCGAGAGCACGGCGTCCGGTCCCTCCCAGACGTCGACGACGCCGCTCTCGTGCCGGAGGGGGGTGCCGCGCAGGTCGCAGGCGGCGGCGACGAATCCGCTCGCCCCGATGTCGGCGGTGAGGAACACCGTGCCGACGAGGTTCATCGCGAACATGCTCGAGGGGCGCCCGCCGGTCGACTCGCCGCCGGTGGTGGGGGCGATCAGGCCGAGCTCCACAAGGGTCGCGAGGCGCTGGTTGACGGTGGAGCGGGAGAGCCCCGTCTGCTCCATCACCGCGTTGCGCGAGACCTCGCCCTGCTCGCGGAACAGCGCGAGGACGTCGGCCACGTGCGAACCGGCCTCGCCGGTGGAGTACCCCGTCATCGCTCCCCCTCTTGTCACGGTCAGCGTACATGCCTGCCGACGGGAAACCTGAAGTTCCCCGACTTTCGTATTGCGGTAACGCGAAAGCCCCGGTAGTTTTCACACACCGGCACGCAGTGGTGCCACTGATCCTCAAGGATGACGATGAACCGCACAGCACGCCGCCTCCTCCCGGTTCTCGCACCGGTCGGCGCCCTCGCACTCCTCCTCACCGGCTGCGCCTCGGGTGGCGACACGGCCGCCGGCGGCTCCGGATCGACCAAGGTCGCCGCGGTCATCAAGGGCCTCGACAACCCCTTCTTCCAGGCGATGGAGAACGGCATCGAGGACACCGCGAAGGACGACTCCGTGGACGTCTCGGTGCAGGCCGCCGCCGACATCGGCGACACCACCGGCCAGGCCGACAAGCTCACCACGGTCGCCGGCCAGGACTTCGGCTGCCTGATCGTCAACCCGATCAGCGGCACGAACCTGGTGCAGGCCCTCGCCTCCGCCACCGGCAAGACGATCGTCAACATCGACAGCCCGCTCGACCCCGACGCGGTCGAGGCCGCGAACCTCGACGTGACCACCTACATCGGCACCGACAACGAGGCCGCGGGCGGCAAGGCCGGCGACTTCCTCCTGCAGCAGCTGCCCGCCGGCTCCGAGGTCGCCGTCATCGGCGGAGTCTCGGGAGACGTCACCAGCGCCGCCCGCGTCGACGGCTTCACCGCCGCGATCGGCTCCGACCTCACCGTCGTCCAGGAGGCCGCGGCCGACTGGAAGCGCGAGGTCGCGCTGACCAAGGCGACCGACATCCTCGCCGCGAACCCCGACGTGAAGGCGTTCTTCGCCGCGAACGACGACATGGGCCTCGGCATCGTCAAGGCCGTCGAGAACGCGGGCCTCACCGGCTCCGTCCAGGTGGTCAGCGTCGACGGCAACGAGGACGCGCTGCAGTCGGTGAAGGACGGCGGGCTCACCGCCACCGTCGCCCAGTACCCCTACGCGATCGGCCAGCTCGGCGTGCAGGCGTGCGAGGCCGTCGGCGCCGGCGAGGAGATCCCCGCCGAGATCGAGTCGCCCACCGCGCTCGTGACCTCCGAGACCGCGGAGCAGGCCCTCGGCGCCTTCCCCCAGCCGTTCGAGGAGTTCGACAACCCGCTCGCCGCGCTCGTCCCCAGCAAGTAGGACCTCCCGCCCATGGCAACCCAGGAAGCGACCATGACCTCAGTCACCGCCCGACCCCCGGCCAGCGCCTCCCCGCTGCTGGCGAACCTGCGTCAGCTCAGCTTCTGGGCCGAGAACGCCGCACCGATCGGGCTCGTCGCCCTGGTGATCGTGTTCTCGATCGCGACGCCGACGTTCCTCAGCCTCGGCAACATCAAGGCGATGCTCGTCGCCGCCGCGATCCTGGTCATCCTCTCGATCGGCCAGTCCTTCGTCATCACCACCGGCGGCATCGACCTCTCGATCTCGGCGACGATGACCGTCGGAGCGGTCGGCTTCGGCATCGGCTGGAGCGCCGGCTGGGGCTTCTGGCTCTCGGCGCTCGCGGCCCTGCTCTTCGCGGGGCTGATCGGAGTGATCAACGGCTTCCTGATCGCGAAGGGCAAGGTCACCGACTTCATCGCGACACTGGGCACGCTCTCGGTGGCGACCGGCCTCGCGCTGATCGTCTCCGACGGCAAGCCGATCACGGTCGGCAGCCCCGAGCTGCTCCGCCTCACCACCGGCTCGATCGGGATCATCGGCTACCCGATCATCCTGGCCGCGGTCATCGGAGTCGTCGCCTGGGTCGTCATGTTCCGCACCCGCTTCGGCCTGCACGTGCAGGCGGTCGGCGGCAACGAGGAGAGCGCGGTCGCCAACGGCATCAAGGCCGGACGCGTGCGCATCGCGGTGTACATCATCGCCGCCGTCCTCGCCGGAGTCGGCTCGCTCCTCCTCGTCGCCCGCGTCGGCGCTGCGGAGCCGGCCATCAACACGCAGTACCTGCTCAACTCCATCGCGGCCGTCGTGCTCGGCGGAGTGAGCCTCACCGGCGGCAAGGCGAAGATCGTCGGCCCGATCATCGGAGCGTTCCTCCTGACCGCGCTGACCAACGGCCTGACCCTGCTCGGCGTCTCGCAGTTCTACCAGCCCCTCGCCGTCGGCCTGGTGGTCGTGCTCGCCGCCCTCATCACCCGCTACCAGAAGAAGTGAGCCCAGCCATGACCAGCGACATCCTGCTCGAAGCGCGGGACATCAAGAAGTCCTTCGGCGGCGTCCACGCTCTCAAGGGAGCGTCGATGTCGATGCGCCGCGGCGAGATCACCGCCCTGATCGGCGACAACGGCGCGGGCAAGTCCACCCTCGTCCGCTGCCTCTCCGGAGTGCACCCCGCCGACTCCGGCACCATCACCCTGGACGGCGACGTGGTGCACTTCACCACTCCGCTCGGCGCCCGGGACGGCGGCATCGAGACGGTGCACCAGACCCTCGCCCTGGTCGAGGACCTGACCGTGTGGCAGAACTTCTTCCTCGGCCGGGAGCTCACCAAGGGCGTGCCCGGGGTGCGGTTCCTCGACCGGACGCAGATGAAGAAGACGGCCCAGGAGCTGCTCGGCGACCTCGCCGTGAACGTCCCGCCGGTCACCAGCAAGGTCCGCCGCCTCTCGGGCGGCCAGCGCCAGGCGGTCGCGATCGCCCGGGCCGCGGGCTGGGGCAGCAAGATCGTGATCATGGACGAGCCGACCGCGGCGCTCGGCGTCCAGGAGACGGCGCGCGTCGAGAAGATCATCCTCAAGCTGCGCGACGCCGGAGTGGCCGTGCTGCTGATCAGCCACAACTTCGACCAGGTGATGCGCCTGAGCGACCAGGTGTGGGTGATGCGCGCGGGCCTCGCCGTCGCCGGCCGCCGCACCGCCGAGACCAGCGGCGACGAGCTCGTCTCGCTGATCACGGGCGCGAAGGCCGCCTGATGCACCCCGAGTTCCTGCACCGCGGGAGCACGGAGCGCTCGTCGCCGATCGGGGTCCACGCGGGCCTGCTCGTCGGCGACTGGACGCCGGAGTCGGGGCGCCGCGCGATCGGCGCCGCCGCCTCGATCGGCTTCGACCTGATCGAGATCCCGGCGCCCGACGACCCCGACGCCTCCGCGTGGACCGCCGACCTGCTCGACGAGCACGGGATCGACGCGGTCGTCTCGCTCGCGCTGGACGCCGACTCCGACATCACGGACCAGGCCACGGCCGGCCGCGGCGAGGAGCGGCTCCTGGCGGCCGTGCGGTTCGCCGAGGCGATCGGCGCGCGGTACGTCGGCGGAGTCACCTACTCGGCCATGCGCAAGTACGAGCACGCGGCCGACGCGGCTGCCCGCTCGCGCTCGCTCGACGTGCTGCGGAGGGTCGCCGCGGCCGCCGCTCCCGCCGGCGTCGTCGTCGGAGCGGAGTACGTGAACCGCTACGAGAGCAACCTGCTGAACACGGCCGCCCAGACCGCCGCGTTCCTCCGCGAGCTCGACGCGCCGAACGTGCTCCTGCACCTCGACACCTTCCACGCCCACCTCGAGGAGGTCGACCTCGCGAGCGCCGTCCGCGACGCCGGCGACCTGCTCGGCTACCTCCACGCCTCCGAGAACCACCGCGGAGAGCTGGGCACCGGGAGCACCGACTGGACCGGGCTCGCGGCGGCGCTCGCCGACTCCGGCTACCGCGGCCCGCTCACCCTCGAGAGCTTCTCGCCCGCCGTCCAGCCCCCGGCCTCGGCCGAGGGCATGGGCCTCTGGCGCGAGCTCTGGCACGACCCCGTCGCCCTCGCGACCTCCGGTCACGCGTTCCTCGCGGACCTGCTCGACACCGACCCCGCGGCCCGACGCCGCTCCTGAACCTCTCGAACCAAGGAGCACCACCATGACCACGAACCCTCTCGGAGTGCACGCCCTCGTCTTCGCCGGCGGCACCACCCCCGACGAAGTGACCGCGACGATCGAGCAGACCAAGGCGGCCGGATTCGACCTGCTGGAGCTCTCGCTGCACGACGTGCAGAACCTCGACACCGCCTCCGCCCGCGCCGCCCTCGAGGCGAACGACCTCGGCATCGTCTGCTCGCGCGGCCTCGCCTTCTCGGCCGACGTCTCCAGCGACGACCCGGAGGTGGTGGCCCGCGGCGCGAAGCTGCTCGCCGACTCCCTCGAGACCACCCACGCGCTCGGCGGCACCCACTTCACCGGCGCCCTCTACAGCGCGCTCGGCAAGTACAGCGCGCCCCTCTCGGCCGCGGGCCGCGCGAACGTCGTCTCGGTGCTGACCGACCTCGCCGCCGAGGCTGCGACGAAGGGCATGACCCTCGGCCTCGAGATCTGCAACCGCTACGAGACCAATGTCATCAACACCGCCGCGGACGCCCTGCGCCTCGCCGACGACATCGGCGCCGACAACGTCCTGATCCACCTGGACACGTACCACATGAACATCGAGGAGGACGACTTCTTCCGCCCGGTGCTGCTGGTCGGGGATCGTCTCGGGTATGTCCACATCGGCGAGAACCACCGCGGCTACCTCGGCAGCGGCCACCTCGACTTCACGACGTTCTTCCACGCCCTCGCCGCGATCGACTACCGCGGACCCATCACCTTCGAGTCGTTCTCGTCGGCCGTCGTCTCGCCGACCCTCTCGAACGACCTGGCCGTGTGGCGGAACCTCTGGAACGACGGCCCCGCGCTCGCCCGCCACGCCCACGGCTTCCTGGTGAACGCGCTGGAGAGCAGCCGTGGCGAGGCCTGAGACCGAGGTCGCGCCCGACGCGGTGCGGCCCGGCCTCGACGAGCTGGCCGGGCGCGCGCTCGCGCTGACCTCGCCGGGCCGCCGCGCGATCGTCGCGATCGCCGGCAGCCCCGGGGCCGGCAAGACCACGCTCGCCCGGGCCGTGGTCGCCCGCGCGAACGAGCTCGCGGGGGAGGGGACCGCCGCCTTCGTGCCGATGGACGGCTTCCACCTCGCCAACGCCACGCTCGACGAGCTCGGCCGCCACGACCGCAAGGGCGCCCTCGACACGTTCGACGGCTGGGGCTTCCTCGCCCTGGTGCGGAGGCTGCGCGCCGAGACCGACCACGTCGTCTACGCGCCCACCTTCGAGCGCACCGTCGACGAGGGAGTGGCCGGCGCGCTGGCGGTGCACCCCTCCGCGTCGCTCGTCGTGCTGGAGGGCAACTACCTCCTCGTCGACGAGGGCCCGTGGGCGCTGCTGCGCGCCGAGTTCGACGAGGCCTGGTTCTGCGCGACTCCCGAGACCGAGCGCTTCGAGCGCCTGGTCGACCGCCACGTCTCCTTCGGCCGCGCCCCCGAGGCGGCCTCCGCCTGGGCCTCCGAGGTCGACGGGCGGAACGCGCTGCTGATCGAGGCCACTCGCGACCGCGCCGACCTGATCGTATCGGGGACGGCGGCGGGGGTGGTCTGACGCCGGACGGGCCGAGGGGCTGTCCGCTTCGGGGCGCGACGTGGGCTCTCGGGCGTGTCCGGCCGGTCGATCGGTGGGACGACGGAGGACCCGTCGCCCGGCGGATGCGGTCTCGAGGGGTCGGTGTCAGGCTCGAGGGATGGACGACTCGACACGGAACTCCTCGGAACAGCCGCCTCCCACCACCCCGCCGGCCGCTGCGCCCCCCGGAGCCGGGCAGCCGCCCCTCCCCGTCGCTCTCCTCCTCCTGCTGCGGCGGAGCGACGGGCGGCCCGCGGCTTCGTCGGGCGCTCTCGACACCGTCCTGGCCGCCTCCGTCCTCGCGGAGCTCTCCCTCCAGCGGCGCGTCGAGGTGGACGCCGGAGCGGTCGCCCTCGGGACGGAGCGGTCGGCGCTCGGGGACGCCGTGCTCGACGGGGCACTCGGGTGGATCGCAGCGGAGCGAGCACCGCGCAGCGTCTCCTGGTGGATCGCCCGCCTCACGCGGAGGGAGCTGCATGCCGCCCTCCTCGAGCGGGTCGCCGCCGTGGAGCCGGCGGAGGACGAGCGGCTGCGGATCCGGGTCGCCGAGGTCCTCGCGGCTCGGACGGCGCCCCTTCCGTCGGACGCGGCGCTCATCGGCCTGCTCGACGCGGCCGGAGCGCTCTCGCCGAGGCCCGGCATTCCGGACCGGCAGGCGATCCGGTCGCTCGCGGCGCAGCACTGGGCAGGGCCGGCGGCCGCCGCCGTCCTCGCGGGAACCGCCGCGAGCGTCACGGGAGCCGCGGTGATCGCGGCGACGACGACGGTCACGATCACCGGCATGTGATCCGACGCGTGCGACTCGCTGAAGCCGCGCGCCCCTATTCCGCCGGGTAGTCGGGCGCGACGAAGACGCAGAACGGGTGGCCGGCCGGATCGGCGAGGACGTGGAGCGCCTCCTCCGGGTCCTCGCTCCTGTCCTCGATCAGCTCGGCGCCGAGGGTGAGCGCCCGGGTCTTCTGCCGGTCGAGCTCGTCGGCGTCCGCGACCATGAAGTCGAGGTGCAGCTGCTGCGGGACGGGCCCCTCCGGCCAGGTCGCGCGCGGCAGGGCGGCCACCCGCTGGAACGTGAGCTTCGCGCCGTCGGCGGTGACGATCGCGACCCACTCTGCCTCGTCGTCCGAGCCGTCCGCGGGCGGCTCGTCGCCGGGGCGGTACTCGCCGCCGAGCAGGGCGAGGTAGAAGGCGGAGAGGGCGCGGGCGTCCTCCGTGTCGAGGACGACCTGGCGCAGGCGCATGCGGGCAGGGTACCGCCGGACGGCACCGGAGAGGGATGACGTGCTGTGCGGGACGGCTGCGGCGGGCCGGGCGTCGTGGGTCGCGGCCCGACGTCGGCTGAGAAGGGGGGTCCCTGCCCCGACACGGCAGGCCGCGTCTCAGCGGAGGTTGTCCAGCTCTCTCGCTCCCGACCGCGCCGCCCTGCCACTCCGCGCCCGCTTCCTCAACCCCTCCCGGCTCCCGGCCTCGCGCCAGGGCCCGGCGCGTACTGTGGCCGCTGACTCACGACGGCTACGAGGGAGACACCATGACGGAGCAGATCGGAATCCCCGAGGCCGCGGCACTGGGGAGCGAGCGGCGGAGCATCGCGATCCTCGGAGCGGGCGGCGACCTCACCGAGCGGCTGCTGCTGCCGGGCCTGGGCCGGGTGGCCGAGCTCGCGCGCGACCTCGAGCTCACGCTGATCGGCGCGGCGCGCACGCCCCAGACCGACGAGGAGTGGCAGGGCCTCGTCCGCCGCAGCCTCGAGGCGGCCGGAGTCGCCGCGCACACGGTCGAGGCCCTCGCGTCACGGGCGCGCTTCGTCGCCACCGACGCCTCCGACCCGGAGCAGCTGAAGGCCCTCCTCGACGCCTGCCCGTCGACCCCGGTGCTCTACGTCGCCCTGCCGCCTGCGATGGGGCACAAGGTCGCCGCCTCGCTCGCCGAGCTCGACCTCCCCGAGGAGCTGGTCGTCGCCATCGAGAAGCCGTTCGGCGAGGACCTCGACGACGCGATCGCCCTCAACGCGGCGTTCGCGAAGGTCCTCCCCGAGAGCCGCCTCTGGCGCATCGACCACTTCCTCGGCAACGCGACCGTGCTGGGGATGCTGGGCCTGCGGTTCGGCAACAGCCTGCTCGAGGGGAGCTGGAGCGCCGAGTGGATCGAGAAGGTCGAGATCGTCTACGACGAGACGCTCGGCATCGAGGGCCGCGCGGCCTTCTACGAGAAGACCGGCGCGCTGCGCGACATGCTGCAGAGCCACCTCCTGATGGTGCTCGCGCTGACCACGATGGAGCGCCCCGACGAGGTCGCGCCCGACGAGGTCCACGCGCGCATGGCCGAGGTGCTCGGCGCCGTGCGGCTCTGGCGCGACGACCCCTCCTCCGCCCGCCGAGCCCGCTACACCGAGGGCCGCGTCGACGGCCGCTTCTTCCCCTCCTACGTCGACGAGCCCGACGTCGACCCCGAGACCGGCACCGAGACCCTCGCGCAGCTGCTGCTCCAGGTCGACACTCCGCGCTGGGCGGGCGTCCCCTTCGTCCTCCGCTCCGGCAAGGCGATCGGCGACCCGCGCCGCGAGGTGGCGATCCACTTCCGCGCCGCCACGCCCCCGCGCGGCCTGCAGGCGGCCGAGGGCGACGCCGGGACGGTCCTCCGGATCGGCCTCAAGGGCGGCGACGTCAGCCTCGACCTGGTCGTGAACAGCGCCGACGAGCTGACCGATCTCGAGCGCACCACCCTGACGGCGCAGCCCGGCGCGGCCACGCTCGACCCCTACGCGCAGGTCCTCGCCGGGATCCTGCAGGGCGACACCCTGCTCTCGGTCCCGGGCGACGTGGCCGAGCAGTGCTGGCGCATCATCACTCCGGTGCTCTCCGCCTGGGCCGCGGGCGACGCTCCACTGGACGAGTACGAGGCAGGGAGCGCGGGGCCCGAGGGCTGGTGAGCGCGCGGTGAGGCGGGCGGGCTGAGGCGGGGGCGCGTGGCGTGATGCGGGGTCGGGTCCGCCGACGCCGGTCGCGTCGCCTCCCGCCCGGCTCCGCTGCTAGCCGTCCCGCTGGTCGACCCGTCCCGCCGGTCGACCCTCCTGCCGGTCGACCTCGCCGCCCGTTGACCCTCCCGCCGGGGGAGACGGGATGCTGGAGGCATGGTGGGCATCGGGGAGTACGCAGGCATCACGGGTCTGAGCGTGAAGGCGCTCCGGCACTACGACGAGAAGGGCGTGCTGGTCCCGGCGGAGGTCGACGAGCGGTCGTCGTACCGCCGGTACGCCGACGCGCAGGTCCGGGTCGGAGTCGTGATCGGCGCGCTCCGGAGCGCGGGGGTCCCGCTGCCCGAGGTCGCGGCGGCGACTCGAGCCGGCACCGCGGCGGAGGCGCTGCTGGCGCACACGGAGCGCGTGCTCGCGGAGCGGGAGCAGGAGGACCGGGCGTTCGAGGCCGCCGAGGTGACGCTGCGGGCGCTCGCCGTGCCGGTCGAGGTCGCCGAGCGGACGATGCCGGCGCAGCCGTACGTCGGCCAGGTCCTCACGATCGCCCTGGACGAGGCCGACGGGCCGGGCGACGACGAGGCGAACGAGATCCTCGGCGCGCTCGCCACCCGAGTGCACGCGGCGGGGCTCGGGCCGACGGGACGTTTCTGGACGGCGCTCCGGGCGGGCGAGCGGGGTTCGGCGGAGCTCGTCTGCTGCTGGCCGACGTCGGCGGAGGCGGAGGGCGACCTCGCTGATCTCGCCGCGGTCCTCCCGGCGCGCACCGAGCTGGTCGCCACCTGGCGGCCTCGCGACGG
>NZ_PSUZ01000049.1:0-8681 GCF_002932095.1 Rathayibacter sp. AY1G1 | reverse complement strand
ACGGCGGGCACATCGGAGCGGTCGAGCACCACCAGGAGAGCAACGAGGCGTACTTCGCGCACACCGCGGGCCTGCGCGGGGTGGGCCGGGATCGCGGGCACCTCGGAGCCGATCGAGCCGGCTCCGGCCTGGACGGTGATGATCGCGGTGCCGACGTCGACCGTCTGGCCCTCGTCAACGAGCACGTCGACCACGGTGCCGCTGAACGGCGAGGGGAGCTCGACGAGCGACTTGGCGGTCTCGATCTCGACGAGGACCTGGTTGACGGCCACCTCGTCGCCGACCTTGACCTTCCAGGCCACGATCTCGGCCTCGGTGAGGCCCTCGCCGACGTCGGGGAGGAGGAACTGCTCTGTCATCGGGGGGACTCCTGTGGGCTCGTGCGGGCGGATGTCGCGCGCGTCAGTACGCGAGCGAGCGGTCGACGGCCTCGAGCACGCGGTCGACGTCGGGGAGGAAGAGCTTCTCGACCTTGGCGGGCGGGAAGGGGGTGTCGAAGCCGGCGACCCGGAGGACCGGCGCCTCCAGCGAGAAGAAGGCGCGCTCGGTGACGGTCGCCGCGATCTCGGAGCCGAGGCTCACGTTCGCGGACGCCTCCTGCGCGACGACGAGCCGACCGGTCCTGCGGACCGACGCGAGCAGCGGCTCCCAGTCGATCGGGGAGAGTGAGCGCAGGTCGACGACCTCGACGCTCGTGCCCTCCTCGCCGGCGAGCTCGGCGGCCTGGAGGAGGACGGCGACCATCGGGCCCCAGCCGACCAGCGTGACCTCGGTGCCCGGGCGGACGACGCGGCTGGCGTGCAGCGGCGCGGCGGATCCGCTGAGGTCGACGTCGCCCTTGGGCCAGTAGCGGCTCTTGGGCTCGAAGAACATGACGGGGTCGTCCGAGGCGATGGCCTCCTGGATCATCCAGTAGGCGTCGTTGGGAGTCGACGGGCTGACCGCGCGCAGGCCCGCGGTGTGCGCGAAGTACGCCTCGTTGCTCTCCTGGTGGTGCTCGACCGCTCCGATGTGCCCGCCGTAGGGCACGCGGATGACGACGGGCATGGTGATCGCGCCCTCGTGGCGGTTGGTCATCTTGGCCAGCTGCGAGGTGATCTGGTCGAACGCCGGGTAGATGAACCCGTCGAACTGGATCTCGCAGACCGGGCGGAAGCCGCGCATCGCGAGCCCGATCGCAGTGCCGACGATGCCGGACTCGGCGAGCGGCGTGTCGAGCACGCGCTTCGCCCCGAACTCGGCGTGCAGGCCCTCGGTGATGCGGAAGACGCCGCCCAGGGGGCCGATGTCCTCGCCCATCAGGAGGACGCGGTCGTCCTGCGTCATCGCGCGGCGGAGGCCGGCGTTGAGCGCCTTGGCCATGGACATGGACTCGAGCTGCGACCCGGTGAGGGGCGGCTGCGCGGCCGTCGTGCTGGTGTCGATCGTCATCACTCGCCTCCGAACGATTCTTCGTAGCGCTGCAGCCACGCCTTCTGCTCCTCGACGAGCACGTGCGGCTCCGAGTAGACGTGGTCGAACATGACGCCCGTGGGTGGGACCTCGAGGGCGAGGAGGCGGCGGCGGATGTCGGACGCGAAGTCCTTCGCCTCCTCGTCGACCTCGTCGAAGAAGGACTGCTCCACGCCCTCGCTCCGCAGGAACGCGGCGAAGCGGGTGATCGGGTCCTTCGCGACCCACGAGGCGAGCTCGTCGTCGGTGCGGTACTTCGTCGGGTCGTCGCTCGAGGTGTGCGCGCCGATCCGGTAGGTCAGCGCCTCGATGAACTGGGGACCGCCGCCGGAGCGCGCGTCCTGCAGGTGCTTGGCGGTGACCGCGTAGCTCGCGAGCACGTCGTTGCCGTCGATCTGCACGCCGGGGATGCCGAAGCCGGAGGAGCGGAGGTAGAGGGGGCTGCGCGACTGCGTGGCCACGGGGACAGAGATCGCGTAGTGGTTGTTCTGGAGGAAGAAGACCTCGGGAGCCTGGTAGCTCGCGGCGAAGACCATCGCCTCGCTGACGTCGCCCTGGCTGGAGGCGCCGTCGCCGAAGTAGACGACGACGGCCGCGTCCTTCTCGGGGTCGCCCGTGCCGGTCGCTCCGTCGAAGGTGAGGCCCATCGCGTAGCCGGTCGCGTGCAGGGCCTGCGAGCCGAGCACCAGCGTGTAGAGGTGGAAGTTCCCGTTCGTCGGGTCGGTCGGGTCCCAGCCCCCGTGCGTCGTGCCGCGCAGGAGCGCGAGGACGCCGAGCAGGTCGATGCCGCGGATCTTGCCGACGACGTGCTCGCGGTAGGAGGGGAACACGTGGTCCTGCGGGCGCATCGCGAACGCGGAGCCGACCTGCGCCGCCTCCTGGCCGTGGCTCGGGACCCACAGTCCGAGCTGGCCCTGGCGCTGCAGGTTCGCGGCCTCGGTGTCGAAGCGGCGGACCACCGCCATCTCGCGGTAGAAGGAGCGGTGCTGCGCCTCGTCCACCCCGTCGAGGTAGGAGGCGTACTGCTCGGCCGCGGGGGTCGGCGAGAACCGCCCGTCCGCGGAGAGGAACTGGACAGTCGGCGACTCCGTGCTGGTGGCTACCACCCGACTAACCTATCCGTCTCGCGGGGTGGCCCTCGGGGAGGGAAGCCACAATCTCGGCCGCCGCGCTGAGGAGCTTGTCGACAGAGCGCGCCTCGCCGACGGAGACGCGGATCCCCTCCGGCGGGAACGCGCGGACCACGACCCCGGCGCGCTCGAAGACCTCGGCGGCCCGCGCCGTGTCCTCGCGGGTGTCGAACCAGAGGAAGTTCGCCTGCGACTCCGGGATCGTCCAGCCCTGGTCGAGCAGCGCCCGCCAGAGGTCGTCGCGGAGGCGGGTGATGCGGTGGACGCGCTCGAGGAGCTCCTCGCGGTGCTCGAGGGAGGCGACCGCCGCGGTCTCGGCGAACCGGGTGACCGAGAGCGGGATGGCGGTGGAGCGGGCGGCGTCGAGGATCCGCGCGTGGCCGATCGCGTAGCCGACGCGGAGGCCGGCGAGGCCGTACGCCTTGGAGAAGGTGCGGGCGATCACGAGGTTCGGGTAGCGGCCGAGCAGGCGGGTGCCGTCCACGGCCCGCTCGTCGTCGACGAACTCGGCGTACGCCTCGTCGAGGAGCACGAGGACGTCTCCCGGGACGCGCTCGAGGAGCGCCTCGACGTCGTCGGCGGTCGCGACGGTGCCGGTGGGGTTGTTGGGGCTGCAGACGATCAGCAGGCGGGTGCGCTCGGTGACGGCCTGGGCCATGGCGTCGAGGTCGTGGGTGTCGTCGGCGCGCAGCGGCACGCGCACGCTGGTGGCGCCCGCGGTCGTGACGAGCGAGGGGTAGGCCTCGAACGAGCGCCAGGCGTAGACGACCTCGTCGCCCGGGCCCGCCGCCGCGGTGATGAGCTGGGCGATGACCGCGACGGAGCCGGCTCCGACGATCACCTCCTCGATCGGGACGCCGTACTCCGCGGCGAGCGCTGTGCGCAGGGCGGTCGCCGCCGCGTCCGGGTACCGGTTGAAGTCGTCCACCTCGCGGACCCGCGCGAGCACGGAGGGCAGCGGGTCGAACGGGTTCTCGTTGGAGGAGAGCTTGAAGGCGTCGGCGGCGGCCGCGCGGCCCTGCTTGTAGGCGGGGAGCGCCAGGATCTCGGGGCGGAGGCGGACGGGAGGCTCCTGCTGGTCGGTCACCCGCCCCATGCTAGGCGGCGCGGCGGCGGGCGCCCCGCCGTTCCGCGCGCGCCGTCCCCCGCCCTCGACGGGTGTGCGCCGGGCCCCCTTCCCACCGGTCGAGCGCCGTGGGTGCGGCCCGGAGGTGCGGCCGACCCGGGTCTCGGATGCGCGAACCGCCCCGCTGACCGGCGCCCACGGCGGCCGTCCCCCGATTAGGGTGCAGTGATGCGGAGTCGAGGGCGAGCCGAGCGGCGCGGGGGTGCGCGCCCGCTCCTCCGGGGCGCCACGGCCGCGATCGCCCTGCTCGTCGCCGCCGGCGCGCTCACCGGATGCACGCCCTCCGCGGAGGGCACGCAGGCGACCCCGACTCTCCGCGAGACGTCCATCGACGTCGCCGCGCCTCCGGCCTACACCGCCGCGCGCGAGGCCGGCCTCGCGCTGCGGGACGACTCGCTCGCGCTCCTCACCGCGACCGACGGCACCGTCGCGGGCGCGGCCCGCACCGATCTGCTGGTGGCGATCGGATCCCTGAACGCAGCCCTCGAGGGAGTCTCGGCCGACGCCATCACCACCGCGACGACCGCGGCCGGGGAGCAGCGGACGGCGCTGGCCGAGCGCGTGCTCGGCCTCGCCACGTCGACCCTCGCCTCCGGTCGCGGATCGACGTCCCGGCGGGCGGTGCTGACCGACGCGGTCGAGCAGCTCCGGAGCGCCCTCGCCTCGGGAGCCGCGGTCGCTTCGCTGGCCGTCGCCGTGATCGAGGCCCGCGAGCCGCTCGTCCCGGAGCCGGGCAGCGGATTCGCTCCTCCCCCGCGCCCCGCGCCTCCCGCAGCTCCCCGGCCGACCACGGCGCCCGCGCCCACCCAGGAGCCGACGCCCGATCCCCCGGCTCCGGAGCCGGCACCCGCGCCCGCCCCCGAGCCGACCGAGGCCCCGCAGCCGACGGCGGAGCCCCTGCCGCAGCCCGAGCCCACCGCGGTGCTCCCTCCGCGGACCTGCGCCGACGACCCCCGCCTCTGCACTCCTGCGCCCGAGCCGACCATCGGCGGGCCCCTCACCTGAGCCCCGGCTCGCGGCCCGCCCCGCCTGCGGGGATAGTGGAGGCATGAGCAGACTCCTCCTCGGCCTCCTGACCAACGCCGTCGCGATCTGGCTCACGACCCTGGTCGTGGCGGGCGTGCGCGTGGACCCGTACGAGGAGGGCCCCGCAGCGGCGGTCCTCACGTACCTGCTGGTGGCGGTGATCTTCGGCGTCGTCAACGCCGTCGTCGGCGGAGTGGTGCGGGTGGTCGCGTTCCCCCTGTACGTGCTGACGCTCGGCCTGGTCTCGTTCCTCGTCAACGGCCTCCTGCTGCTCCTGACCGCCTGGATCAGCGGCCTCTTCGGCTTCGGCCTCGTCGTGGACGGCTTCTGGTGGGGCGTGCTCGGCGCCCTCGTGCTCGCCCTGGTGAACTGGTTCATCGGCCTGCTCCTGCGCCCCTTCCTCCGCCGCCGTCAGGACTGACACCGCGGGCTCGGCAGTCAGCATCGGCCGCGCCGCCGCCGCCCGGGAGGCGTCGCGCGCCATCGGTGGACGACGGCCGCGATCGGCCTGCTGTGGAGGAGCCGCGGTGCGCCATGATGGGCGGGTGACCCCCGACTCCCCTGCGCCCTCGGCCTTCGCCGTGTGCTTCGTCTGCACCGGCAACATCTGCCGGTCGCCGATGGCCGAGGTGGTGCTGCGCTCCCTGGCGGAGCAGGCGGGGCTCGGCTCCACGATCGAGATCAGCTCGGCCGGCACCGGCGAATGGCACCTCGGCGAGCACGCCGACAGCCGCGCCCTCGCGGCGCTGGAGCGTCACGGCTTCGACGGGGGCCGCCACCGCGCCCAGCTCTTCGACCCGTCCCGCTTCGCCGAGTTCGACCTGGTCGTCGCGCTCGACCACGGGCACGAGCGCGCGCTGCGCTCCTGGGCGCGCACCGAGGTCGACCGGCAGAAGATCCGCCGCCTGCTCGACTTCGAGCCCGGCCTCTCCCCGCAGGGCGACGTCCCCGACCCCTACTATTCCGATGCGGCGGCGTTCGACTCGGTGCTCGCGCTCATCGAGCGCGCCTGCCGGGCCCTCTTCGCCCAGATCGAACCAGGACTGCGCGGCAACCGCTCGGTCCGCCCCGACTCCACCGACGCGCGCGCCGCCCTCGCGCAGGACACCTGAGAACCGGAAGGCACCACCGCATGACCTCGCTCCCCACCCAGCCGCTGAGCCCCCTCGACGGTCGCTACAGCGGTGCCGTCTCGTCGCTCGGCGAGTACCTCTCGGAGGCGGGGCTGAACCGCGCGCGGGTGCACGTCGAGGTCGAGTGGCTGCTGGCGCTGACCGACCGCCGCCTCTTCGGCTCCGAGCCCGTCGACGCGGCGACCGCCGAGGAGCTGCGCCGCCGCGCCCGCGACTTCGGCCAGCCCGAGATCGACGAGCTGGCGACCCTCGAGGCCCGCACCCGCCACGACGTGAAGGCCGTGGAGTACCTCGTCCGCCAGTGGCTCGAGGAGCTGGGCCTGCAGCGCATCGCCGAGCTCACCCACTTCGCCGCCACCAGCGAGGACATCAACAACCTCTCCTACGCGATCGTGGTCCGCCAGGCCGTCGGCGAGATCTGGCTGCCGAAGCTGCGCTCGGTCGTCGCGTCGCTCCGGGAGCTGGCCGTCCGCTACCGCGACGAGTCGATGCTCAGCCGCACCCACGGCCAGCCCGCGACCCCGACCACGATGGGCAAGGAGTTCGCCGTCTACGCGTACCGGCTCGAGCGGGTCGTCGCGCAGATCGAGGCGACGGAGTACCTGGGCAAGTTCAGCGGAGCGACGGGCACGTTCGCCGCGCACCTCGCCGCCGACCCCGGCACCGACTGGCCCGCCCTCGCGGAGGAGTTCGTCACCTCCCTCGGCCTCGTCTTCAACCCGCTGACCACCCAGATCGAGTCGCACGACTGGCAGGCCGAGCTCTACGGCAGGGCCGCGCACGCGAACCGCATCCTGCACAACATCTGCACCGATGTCTGGACCTACATCTCGCTCGGCTACTTCCGGCAGATCCCCCAGGCCGGGGCGACCGGCTCGTCCACGATGCCGCACAAGATCAACCCGATCCGCTTCGAGAACGCCGAGGCGAACCTCGAGCTCTCCAGCGCCCTGCTCGACTCGCTCGCGCAGACCCTGGTCACCTCGCGCCTCCAGCGCGACCTCACCGACTCGACCACGCAGCGCAACATCGGCGTCGCGTTCGGCCACTCCCTCCTCGCCCTCGACAACATCGCCCGCGGCCTGCTCGAGATCGACCTCGACCCGACCGCCCTCGCCGCCGACCTCGACGGCAACTGGGAGGTGCTGGCCGAGGCGATCCAGACGGTGATCCGCGCAGAGGTGGCGGCCGGCCGCTCCTCGATCACCGACCCGTACGCGCTGCTGAAGGACCTGACCCGCGGCAAGCGCCTCGGTGCCGACGACCTCGCCGTCTTCGTGCAGGGTCTCGACATCGGCGACGCGGCGAAGGAGCGCCTGCTGGCGCTGACGCCGGGCGGCTACACGGGCCTCGCCTCGTCGCTGGTCGACCGCCTGAGCTGATCCGCCGGGCAGCGAGCGCGCGGGTGCCGCCGTCCTCGAGAGCGAGCACTCCGACTCCTGCGTGCTCGCGGCGGCGCGGTCGACGGCGGCGCGATGTCGGGGGTCGCACCTAGCGTCGGCGGCATGTCAGCGTGCGCGATCGGAGGGTGCGCCTCCTCGGCCGAGACGGGCGCCCCCCTCGCGCTCTGCGCGGCGCACCTCGAGCTCGCGCACGACTGGGTCGCCCGCGAGGACGGCGTGATCGACGCCCTGCCCTCGCCGTGCGCGGCGTGCGGGTCCCGCCTGGGCGTCCGGCTCCCCTCCGCCTGGCTCTGCGCCGCCTGCGAGTGGCGGCTCGGCGATGCTCCCGACGGCGAGCTCCCGCCGCCCCGGGTCGACGTCGTCTACTACATCCGCTTCGGCGAGCGGATCAAGATCGGCACCAGCGGCAATCCCCGGCAGCGCCTCCACCGGCTCCGGCACGAGGAGCTCCTCGCGTTCGAGCGCGGCGGGCGAGCACTCGAGCAGCACCGGCACGCCCAGTTCGCCGACGAGCGCCTGGAGCGCACCGAGTGGTTCGCGCGCAGCCCCGCGCTCGACGCCCACATCGAGACCGTGCGCGCCGGGGAGCCCGACCCCTGGGCCCTGCACCGCCGCTGGCGCAGCGAGGCGCTGGCCCTGCGGCTCTGACGCGTCGGCTGCGAGCGGGCGGCTGCGACTCGACCGCTCCGACTCGCCGGCTCCCACTCGACGGTTCCCGCTCGCCGGCACTGCATCCACGGGTCCCGCTCCGCCGAGCCGGACACCGGGACGGAGCGCCGGGGAGGGCGCGCCGGGGACGGGTCCCCCGAGGACCGTCCCGCAGCCGCCGCACGACGCGCTCAGCGCCCCCAGGCGTCGACGAGCAGCGGACCACGGACATCGCGGAGCCGGTCGACCAGACGGTCCGCCAGCGCGGCCGTGACTCCCGTGGCGACCAGGTCGTGGGGGCCGAGCGGCAGCAGCTTCCCCGTGCGGATGCGCACCACCTCCCACCCGGCGGAGCGGAGCGCGCGGTCCTTCCGCCGGTCGGCCTCCTCGCGGTGCCCGACGTGCTCGAGTCCGTGACGGCCGGTGGAGTCGTACTCGATCGCGACGCGCAGCTCGCCGAGCACCAGGTCGGGCCACGCCTCGCAGTGCTCGAAGAACGGCCGCTTCAGACGGACCGCCGTGTGCGCCGGGTCGAAGACGAGCCGCTCGGCGAGGAGAGCCCGGAGCCGCGCCTCGACGGCGGAGGCGGGAGGAGGCGCGCACCGGCTCGCGAAGGGCTCGCCGACGGGGAGGTCCGGCGTCTTCGGGCACACGCGGGCGGGCCGGGCTCGGGAGCGCGCCGGGCGGGCGGCGCAGAGCCAGGCGGAGGGGAGCCGGACGCCCAGGCGGGACCCGCACGCCGCGCACGGCGAGGGCAGGGCGT
>NZ_PSUZ01000048.1:0-10251 GCF_002932095.1 Rathayibacter sp. AY1G1 | reverse complement strand
CGGCGCTGAACGCCTCCGGCCCGAGCACTCCGGCGCCGGTCCACACGCCGGTCGCGAGGAGCTCGAGCGCGACCACCGGGTTGAGCGCCGTCTGCCAGACCACGCACTGGGTGCCGTACTCGGCCATCGTCCACTCGTTGTCGCTCACGTGGTAGAGGTACACCTCGCGGCGGGCGCCGTCCTTCGTGCCCGAGACGAAGAGGCCGGCGCAGGTCCTGCCCGTCATCCGCGGGCCGATGCCGGCGGGGTCGGGCAGGGCGGCGGCGACGACGTCGCGCGGCGAGACCTCGACGGGACCGCCGGCCGAGCGGACCCGCAGGGGCTCGGTGCTGTCCAGGCCGAGGAGGTGGAGGGTGCGCAGGACGCCGATGAACTGCTCGCCGAGGCCGTACTTGAAGGTGACCTTCTTGGCGTCGAGCCAGCGCGGCATCAGCAGCACCTCCTCGTGCTCGACGTTCACGCACTCGACCGGGCCGATACCCTCGGGGAACTCGAACACCTCCGGCTCCGAGAAGGGGGCGGTGGTGTACCAGCCGCGGTCGCGCTCGAACACCACCGGCGGGTTCAAGCACTCCTCGATCGTGGTCCAGATGGAGAAGGACGGAGCGAAGATCTCGCGGCCGTCCGCGTCGTGCACGACGAGGTTCGCGCCGTCGCGCACTCCGAGCTCGTCGATCTCGTCGAAGAGGTGGTCGGAGGCGTAGCGGGCGAAGACGTCGGAGAGTCCCGGCTCCACGCCCATGCCCACCAGCGCGAGGCGGCCGCGGGAGGACCACTCCTCCGCCGCGGCGAACTGCTCGTCGCCGAGCTTGAGCCCCGTCAGCTCGTGGGGCCGCTCGGGGTGCGGGAGCGAGAGGCTCATCGCCATGTCGAGGTAGTCGGCCTCGGCGGCGAGCGCTCCGGCGAAGATCGTCGGGACGAAGCGCGGCTCGACGGCGTTCATCACGTGGGTCGCCCCGTGCGCGCGGGCGACGGTCTCGACGTTCTCGGCGTCGGAGGCGTCGATCCGCGCGGCGACGAAGCGGTCGTCGGCACCGTGCCGCTCCGCGATCCACGCGACCGTGCGCTCGGCCCGGGCGAGGTCGTAGTCGCAGACGATGATCTGCTCGAAGAAGGAGCGGCGCGCGGCGATCTTCGCGAAGGCGTCGCCGACGCCGCCGGCGCCGACCAGGAGGATTCTCATGGGGACACCGTAGCGACGGATCGCGTCGTCCACCATGCCGAGCACCGACGGAATCGGAGCGGAGCGCGCCTTCCGGCCACCGGATCCGTCACAGGGCGGCCCGCTCCCCCCGCTCGAGCAGGCGGAGGAAGCCGGAGAGGTGCCCGAGGCCGGTCAGCGAGGTCGGGAGCGAGGCGGCGAGCGCCGGCGAGTGCACCAGGTACGCCGCCCACTTCGCGCGCGAGACCGCGACGTTCAGGCGGTTGGGCAGGAGGAGGAACTCCATTCCGCGCGGGACGTCCGCCCCGGAGGACGCGGCGAGCGACACGATGGCGACCACCGCCTCCCTGCCCTGGAAGAGGTCGACCGTGCCGACCGGCGTCTCCTCGAGGCCCGCGGCGTCGAGGGCGGTGCGGAGGAGCCCGCCCTGGGCGTTGTAGGGCGCGACGACGATGACGTCGGCCGCGGTCAGCGTCCGCTCGCCGTGCTCGTCGGTCCAGGCGCGGCCGACGAGGGAGAGGGCGATCTCGACGACGCGCCTCGCCTCGTCCGGCGAGGAGGTGGTGTCGCCCGCGTGCTCGACCGGGACGGAGTGCACGCCCGGCTCGACCCCCTCGAGGTGGCGCACCTGCGGCGCCCGCGACCGCAGCGCGCCCTCGTAGGACAGCTCGGAGACGGCGTCGGAGAGCGCCGGGTGCATCCGGTGGGTCTGCGCGAGGAAGTAGCCGTACTCGGGCGGGAGGACGTCGTGCCCGTCGGCGAGCCAGCCGAGCGCCGACTCGTCGACCGGCTCCGGGTGCGCGCCCTGGCTCACCTGGGGCAGCTGCTGCGGATCGCCGAGCAGGAGCAGCCGCTGGGCGGAGACGGCCGACGCGATCGTCGGGGCGAGCGAGAACTGCCCGGCCTCGTCGACCACCAGGAGGTCGAGCGAGCGGCGCGGCACGGTGACCGGATTCGCGAAGGTCCAGGCGGTGCCGCCGATGACGCAGCCGCCGCCCTCCTCGAGGACCGCGGTGAGTGCCGCCGCGTTCTTCACCGGCGCCCAGGGCGTCGCCTCGAGCGCCTCGGGCGGCGTGCCGTTCTTGGGCACCTTCGCCACGCGGGAGGGATCGACGCCGCGGCCGACGACGGCGCTCAGCACGTTCTCGACCACCGAGTGCGATTGGCCGACCACGCCGATGCGCCAGCCGTGCTCGTTCACCAGCCGTGCGATCACGTGGGAGCCGACGTAGGTCTTCCCGGTGCCGGGCGGACCCTGCACCGCGAGGGTCGCCCGGTCGAGTCCGAGCAGAGTGGTGACGACCGCGCCGATCACGTCGTCGCCCTGCACAGGAGCGACGGCTCCCGGCGGCACGCGGCGGAGGACGTCGAGCGCCGGGTCGGCCAGCATCGCGGGCAGCGCGTCGAGGACCTCGCCGCCCCACTCCGCGATCGCCTCGGGCTGGGGCGCGGCGCGCGGCGGCGGCGCGGGGGCGAGGGCGACCGGAGCGTCGTCGTGCGGATCCTCCCCCGCCTTCAGGCCCTCCTTGAGGAGCAGGACGATCCGCTCCCCGTCGTCGTCGACCGCGAGGATCTCGGAGCGCTCGGAGGCGCCGCGCAGACCGGGACCGGGCGAGGGCGCACCAGGGGGCGCCGGGGCCTCGTAGACCAGGTACGGCGACGAGCCGGTGCCGAGCCTGCTGCCGGGAGCGAGCCGGCCGAGGATCCGCAGCTCGCGCGACTGCGTGCGGGCGCGCGGGAGCTTCGCCCAGTCGCGGACGACCTCGACCCGGTCGATCATCACGACGTCGCGGGTGTCCGCCCACTCGTCCAGCGGCTGCCGGAGGCGGTCGAAGTGCTCCTGCCAGAAGGTCTTGGCCTCGCGGCGGTGGTAGTCGATCGCCGCGCCGGCGAGGGCGAGCGCGGTCTGGTCGGCCGTGCGCTCGCGCGGCTCGATCCCCTCGACCTGCGCCAGCAGTGCGACCGCGACCGGGTGCGGCTCGCGGGGCACGGGGATCTCGACCTCGAGCAGCGGCGGCAGCTCCTCGCGCGGCGGAGCGAGCTCCAGGAGCCAGTCGCGCAGGCGGAGCGTGGAGCGGCAGTCGTAGGCGTTGTACTCGGCGACGAGGTCGAGCCCGCGCTGCCCCTCGACAGGATCGGCCCTCTGTGCGGCGCGCGCCTCCACGTACATCTCGATGCTGTCGGCGGCGTTCGTGACGCCGGACGCGTCCCGCTCCTCCTCGCCCATGTAGAGCGGCTCCAGCTTCTTGAGCGAGTAGCTGCGCGAGCCCACGCGGAGCGCCCGCCGCACCACCGGGTACAGGTCGACCAGGACGCCGTCGCGCAGGAGCGCGTCGACCTCCTCCTCGCCGACCCCGTGGCGGAGCGCGAGCGAGAGCAGGTGGCTGCGCTCGTAGGAGGCGTAGTGGTAGACGTGCATCCGGGGGTGCTCGGCCCGGCGCGCCCGCAGGAGCGCGAGGAAGTCGAGGAGCGCCCGGCGCTCGGCCGCGAGGTCGTGCGCCCAGAGCGCGGTGAAGCGCTCCTGGTCGTCGACCATGCCGAAGAGGTAGTCGAGGCCCCACTCGCGGTTGTCCTCGGTGTGGAGCGGGTCGCCCTCGAAGTCGAAGAAGAGGTCCCCCGGGTCGGGGGCGGGCAGCCCGGCGAGCACGGAGGCGTCGATCACCTCGACGGCCGGCACCGGCGAGGACTCCGACCGCAGCTGCAGCCGCGCCTGGGCGCGCAGGCCCTCGAGCGCGCCCGCGCTCAGCCCGGGGACGGGGCCGTCGTGCTCGGCGAGCGCGTCGAGGGTGAGCACGCCGGCCGCCCCGAGCTTCGCCCGCTGGTCGAGCCGCATCCCGGCGACGAGGATCGGATCGCGGTGCGTCTGGACCTCGGGCGCGCAGACCGAGCAGCGTCCGCAGGAGGGGTAGCGCGGATCGCCCCACGCCAGCGGCTCGTCGGCGGCGAGGCGCTCGTCGAGCACGGCGCGGAGCCGGGCGCGCTGCACGCGCTGGACCGGGGCGACGACGGCCAGCTCGTGGCTGGTGACGGAGCCGTCGCCGAGCACGAGGTGCACCTGCTCCCCCACGCGGATGCCGCGGGCCTGCATCTGCTCGGCGTAGGCGGCGAGCTGCAGCAGCGCCGGGATCTTCGCGTGCCGGGCGAGCTTGGTGTCGTAGACCTCGTAGGCGCCGTCGGCGGTGCGGAGGAGGAAGTCCGAGAAGCCCAGGAACTCGCCGTCGAAGAAGGTGGCCTGGTAGAGCACGTCGACCCCGGCGCGCATCGCCTCGACGGCCGCCTCGGCCGCCGCGGGGTAGCCGGCGGGCTCGGGGCGCTCGAACTCGAGCACCTCGTGCGTGCGCTTCAGCTCGGCGAGGAAGCGGTGCTCGTGCTCGTCGCCGAGCACCGCGGTGCGCTCGAGCATCCCGTCCCTCTCGGCCTCGAGGCGCGGGGCGCGGCCCAGCAGGGCGTCGAACCGGCGGAGAACCGCCCACTCGCAGGCCGCCCAGTTCGACAGGTCGGTGGGGCTCGTGACCACGCGGCCGGACTCCAGGTACACGCGACTCCTTCCGCGACCACCGGGCGGCGATCGGCTCCAGGCTAGGGCGCCCCTCCGACACTCGTGCGGCCGCGGCCACCACCCGCACCGCTCCGGCTCCGCGTGGCAGGCTGGGCCGATGACCCGCGCGCGCTTCGAGATCATCCCGGCCGACGACATCGGCGAGCGCGCCGCGCGGGCGTTCCCGGACCCCTCCGCGGTGACGCTGACCGTGACGAGCCTGCCGAAGCACGGGACCGAGCGGACCGTGGACTGCGCGGTCGCGCTGGCCGGGCGCGGGTTCCGCGTGGTGCCCCACCTGGCGGCGCGGAACGTCGAGGGCCGCGCCGCACTCGAGCGGGTCCTCGGGCGGATGGGCGAGGCGGGGATCGACGAGGCGTTCGTGATCTCGGGCGACGCGTCCTCGGCGGCCGGCACCTACTCCACGAGCCTCGAGCTCATCCGCGACGCCCGCGAGATCTCACCCGGGCTGGCCCTGGACATCGCAGGCTATCCCGAGGGCCACCCGCACCTCTCCGACGAGAGCATCGAGCGGCACCTGCGCGAGCGCGCTCCGTTCATCCGCTCGATCGTCACGCAGATGTGCTTCGACGTGGACGCGGTGGTCCGCTACGCCGATCGGCTCCGCGCGACGGGGATCACGGTCGATCTGTGGGCGGGCGTGCCGGGGCCGGTCGAGCGCTCGCGGCTGCTGACGCTGGGCGCGCGGATCGGAGTGGGCTCCTCGCTCGGCTTCCTGAAGCGGAGCACCTCGGTGGCCGGCGGGCTCCTCCGCGGACGCCGCTTCGACCCGTCCGCGTTCGTCGCGCGCCTGGAAGCGGCGGCGGGCGACCGCCTCGCGGGCCTGCACGTCTACACCTTCAACGAGCTCGACTCCCTCGCCGCCTTCGGCTGATCGGCGAGCCTCCGCGCTCCTCGGGCGCCGATCCTCGGGGCCTCGAAGCCCTCGCGCGGAGAGAACTGCGCCGGTCAGGTGGTGCGGCGGATCCAGATCGGCGGGTGCGGGAGCTCGGCCTCGGTGCGCAGGCGGCCGGCGAGCGGAGCCCAGACCACGAGCGCCACGCCGATCCCGAGCAGCAGGCCGCCGACGGTGTCGCTCAGCCAGTGGGCGCCGAGGTAGGTGCGGCTCGCCATCATCGCCACGGTGTAGAGGAAGCCCGCGATCCAGACCCACAGCAGCGGGAACACCAGGGCCAGCACCATCGCCGTCGTCGCCGCGTTGGCGGTGTGGCCGGACGGGAAGGAGCCGTAGTCGCTGGTGACGAGCATGTCGGCCGGACGGGCGCGTCCCACCAGCTCCTTGACGAGCTGGGTGGCGCCCACGCTGACCAGCGCGGCGATCGCGTAGTAGAGCGCGGCCCACCGCCTGCGGAACACCAGCAGCACGGCGACGATGCCGAGCGGGATGAGCGTCGTGCCGACGAGCCCCGCTCCGACCGTGTTCATGACGAGGGCCGGGATGTCCCAGACCGGCGAGCGGTGCTCGACGATCTCGTCCATCCACTCCACGTCGAAGCGGAAGGCCGAGGTGGGGCGGAAGGCGATCAGCACGGCGAGGAGCACCGTGAGCAGGATCGCGAGCGACGCGGAGATCAGCGGCCAGCGGCGGGAGACCCGGTGGGCCGCCTCCTTCGTCAGCAGCCGGGCGGCGACGTCGTCGGACGGCACCTGCTCGCGCATCCGCGCACGCTGGACGGCGTCGGGGCGCGCGATTCCGGGCTCGGTCGACAGGCGGTCGTCGCGGTGATCCATCCGGACATGATGCCGTCACCCGGCGTTCCCCCGCTGGGGGTTGCGGGGCGGCTCGGCCGACGGTTCGGAAGCCCGGCGTCCGTGCGCCGGGTTCGTGGCACGGTTCGACCGGCCGTGCGAATGCCCGGCCTTCCCCCGCGGGGGTCTCGCGGCGCGGCTCAGCCGGCCGCGCGGGCCAGGCGGGCGGCGCGTAGGGCGTCGAGCCGGGTCGGCTCGGAGGAGCGGGCGAGAAGCCGCGCGGCGACGGCGCTCACGCGGGAGTCGTCCGAGGCGGAGGCCTGTTCGAGGGCGGCGGCCGCGTCGGGACCGGTGATCGAGCCGAGCGCCATCACGGCCGAGACCGCGAGCGCGGAGTCGTCGCTGCCGGCGGCCCCGTCCAGCGCGTCGACGGCAGGACGCGCGTCGTCGCCCAGGTAGCCGAGTGCGGCAGCGGCGTGACGCCGGGCCGGCGCGGACCCCTCGCGGAGGGCCTGCTCCAGACCGGGGACGGCCGCGGCGCCGAAGGAGGCGAGGACGTCGGTGAGCACGTTCTGCGCCTCCGCGTCGTCGTCGCCGAGCAGGCCCAGCAGGACCGGCAGCGCGCGCTCGTCGCCGAGGCGGCCCAGCGCGAAGCGGGCCTTCGCGGCGACGGCGGGCTCGGAGTCGGCGGCCAGCGGGGCGATGTCGTCGAGCGTCGCCGGGTCGAGGATCTTGCTGAGCACGTGCAGCGCCTGCGTGCGCACCCGGGGCTCGCGGCCGAGCGCCTCGCGGGCGACGGGGACGGCGGCGGAGCCGAGGCGGCCGAGCGACCAGGTGAGCACGTCGCGGACGAAGAAGTCCGGCTCCTCCCACAGGTGCGCCGCGAGGGGCTCGGCGGTGGCGGGCTCGGCGAGCTCGCCCAGGGTCATCGCCGCACGGAGGCGGACGTCGCGGTCGGGGTCGGAGAGCTCGGCGAGCAGGGCGGAGGAGTCGCGGGAGGACATGGGAGGGGACTGTAGCAGCGGCGCTCGGGAGCGGATCCAGCGAGGGCCCGAACACCCGGGAGGAGCTGCAGGAGCGGGGCGTGCCGGACCGCCGGGGCCCGGAGCCGAGCGCTCAGTCCTGCAGCGCCGGGACGCTCCTCGGCCGGACGATCAGCCAGAGCGCCAGGATCGACACGGTCGCCGTCGCCATCATCACCACGGCCATCGGCACGGCCGAGCCGGCGCCGAAGACCCCTGATATCGGCGACAGCAGTCCGGCGGTGCCGAAGTTGACCGCTCCGAGCAACGACGCGGCCGTCCCCGCCTCCCGGCCGTGGTTGACCAGGCCGAGGACCTGCACGCACGGGAAGCTGAAGCCGCACGACGCGATGAAGAACCACAGCGGGACGAGCGTGCCCCAGAGCCCCAGCCCGAGCACGTCGAAGAGGGCGATCAGGCCGGCGGAGGTGAACAGCGTCAGCGTCGTGATCGCGAGGATCCACTGCGGCCCGATCCTCCGGCTGAGGTAGGAGGACGCCTGCACGCCGAGGACGACGCCGAGCGAGTTCACGGCGAAGAGCAGCCCGTACTGCTGCGCGTCGAATCCGTAGAGGCCCTGGAACAGGAACGAGGAGCTGGAGAGGTAGGTGAACAGGCCGGCGAAGGTCATGCTCCCGATCACCGCCACTCCGAGGAACACGCGGTCGCTGAGGACGGCCCGGTAGCGCTGCACGAGCGAGCGGTGCTCGCGCTCGTGTCGGGCGGCGCGGGGCCGGGTCTCGACGACGAGCAGGCCGACGGCCGCGACGACCAGCACGCCGTAGGCGGCGAGGAAGACGAAGATCCCGCGCCAGTCCATGATCAGCAGCAGCTGCGAGCCGATGACCGGCGCGAGCACGGGCGCGAGGCCCGACACCAGGGCGAGCCGGGACAGCATCCGCACCAGCGGGCGTCCGCCGAAGAGGTCGCGGACCATCGCCATCGCGACCACGCCGCCCGCCGCCGCGCCGGCCCCCATCAGGAAGCGGAAGACGCCGAGGGTGACGATCTCGGGGGCGAGCGCCGCACCGACGCAGGCCAGCACGTGCAGCGAGGTGGCCAGGAGGATCGGCAGGCGCCGGCCGACCGCGTCGCTCCAGGGGCCCACGACCAGCTGGCCGAGCGCGAAGCCGAGGGTCGTGCCGGTGAGGGTCAGCTGGACCGCCGCCTCCGACACGTTCAGCTCGCTCTGCAGCGCGGGGAACGCCGGCAGGTAGAGGTCGATCGTGAACGGCCCGAGGGCGGTCAGCGAGCCGAGGACGATCACGTAGACGAGGCGCTGGCGGGCCGTCAGGGCGTCGCCCGGGTGGCGGTGCACGGGGAGGGAGCCGGTCGGAGTCGAGGCGGGAGTGGACACGGAGTGCCTTCCTGCGCAGGGCGCAGCGGTATGGGAGGGAGGGGGTCGGCCGGTGTCGTCCTCGGCGCGGGAGCGGACCTCGTCGGCTCCACGCCGCTCGGTCGAATCAATTCGATCACGTGTCGGACAGCGGCGCCACCCCTCGGCCCGCCGTCGGGTCAGACCGGGTGGAGCGGAGTGCCGAGCGGGTCGGCGAGCAGGCGCTCGAAGGCGAGCTCGGCGGCGCCCAGCATGAGCAGATCGGCGCCGAGCTCGGTCCGAACGATGCGCACGGAGTCGAGCGCGACCCGGAAGGGGCCGCCGCGGCCCAGGCGCTCCTCCAGGAACCCCGGCGCGACTCCGATCAGCGCCCCGAGGAAGCCGCCCAGCACCACGAGCTGCGGGTTGAACACGTTGATCACGTTGCGCAGGGCGACCGCGAGGTGCCCGAGCTGGCGCTCGACCTCGGCGCGGACGGCCGGGTCCTCGGAGGCGGCGAGCGCCTCCTCCAGCCGCTCGCTCTCGTCGAGGCCGAGCACGGTGAGCAGCTCGGCGCGGCCGACCTCGGTCTCGAGGCAGCCGACGGCGCCGCAGTGGCAGTCGATGCCCGCGCTGTTGACGAGGGTGTGGCCGATCTCCCCCGCGTAGCCGTCGATGCCGTGCAGAGGCGCGCCGCCGACGATGACGCCGGCGCCCACTCCGCTCGCGCCGCCGTTGAGGTAGACGAGGTGCGAGACGTCGCGGCCGGCGCCGAGGACGCTCTCGGCGAGTGCACCGAGGTTGGCGTCGTTCGCCGAGAGGACGGGCAGGCCGGTCGCGTCCGCGAGCATGCGGGAGAAGGGCTCGTCGTCCCAGCCGAGGTGCGGGCCGACCCGGACGAGGCCGTCGGCGTCGCGGACGAGGCCGGGCACCGCGACGCCGATGCCGACCGTCCGCGTCTCCTCGGGCAGCTCGGCGAGCAGCTCGGCGACCGCCTCGGCCGCCAGACGGGCGGCGGCCTCGGCGGTGGGGACGGAGGCGGAGCGGCGGATGCGGCGGCGGACGACGGCGTCGACGCCGACCACGGCGACCGTGACGGCGTCGATCTCGGGGTTCACGGCGAGCGCGACGACTCCGGGATCGGCCTCGACGACGGGGCTCGGCCGGCCGACCTGGTTCGGTGTGGCGGGTTCGCGCTCGCGCACGATGCCGAGCTCCACCAGCTCGCCGACCAGCGCCGCGATCGTGGAGCGGTTGAGGCCGGTCAGGCGGGTCAGCTGCGAGCGGGAGCGGGGGCCGCCGCGGTGCACGAGGCGGAGGATCGCCGAGAGGTTGTGCCGCCTGACGCGGTCGAGGTTGTTGCCGCGCGTCGCGTGGTCGGGCATCCGCGGTCTCCTCTGCTTGCGGGGGTCCGCCAGGACTCGGCCGAGTACGACTACCTCGACGGGCTCGAGCTGAGGGTGTTCCCGGGGCCGGACGGAGCGACGCCGGTCCGGGTCGTCGC
>NZ_PSUZ01000047.1:0-10703 GCF_002932095.1 Rathayibacter sp. AY1G1 | reverse complement strand
CCAGCGCGCGGGCGCCAGGGAGACGAGAAGGCCGATGACGACGTAGCTGACGAACTCGTAGAACAGGCTCCAGAGCGAGCCGTTCCACGCGCCCGGGTAGGGCACGGAGCCGAGCATCCCCGCGATGCCGTACTCCCGGATGTAGAGGGCCGCATTGGCGACCACGAAGCGCACCGCCCCGGCCGCGCTGTACTCGCCGGCTCCGAGGAGGAGCGACGCGAGCGGTGCGGCGACGAAGGCCACGACCAGGAGCGAGACGAGGAAGGCGGGATAGATGCGGAGGAAGCGCCGCCAGAGGAAGTCGACCAGCGATCGCGAGCGCAGCCGGCTCGCGGTGATCAGGAAGCCGGAAGTGGCGAAGAACCCGCCGACCGCCCAGGCGCCGAGGGTCGAGCCTCCGAACCCGGGGTCGTCGCCGTAGCCGCCGAGGGGGAAGGAGTGCGACACGATGACGAGGACCGCCAGCCCGAGCCGCAGGGCGTTGATGCTGTTCGACCGCGGGTCGAAGGCGGAGCCGACGGTCGGGCGCGTGCGTGGCGCGCGGGCGGGCGCGGCGGTGCGCCGGCCGTTCTCCTGGCGGGTCATGCGCACATCCTGCTGACCCCGGCCGCCGCCGTCGATCGGGCGTGGGACGCGCCGCGCTCCTCCCGGAGGGCCCGCGCACCAGCAACGACGCGCGCTCCACCCCTGCGGCCCCGTCGCGGAGCTGACGCGGACTGACGTGCGGCCTGCGGCTGATCCCTCTCCGCCCCGTCGTCCCTCCGTCGCCCTCTCCGCGAGACGCCGCTCCGGTAGTCGACACGCCGGAGCGGGTTCACCGGAGCGGGATCCCGCGGCGGGCGGTCGGATCACGCCGGTCGGATCGCGCCGGTCAGAGCAGCCCGTCCGTGAGGTGGTCCGGCGTGCCGAAGCGGTGGGCCGTGATCGACACGGCCTGCTCGCGGAGGAACGGCAGCAGCTCCAGCCGGCCCGCCTCGGTCGCCGGGCCGGCGTAGACCGCGAGGTCGGGGCGTCCGCCCGTCACGGCCGTCACCGTCGCGGCGGACGCGCCCAGCAGGCGCACCCGTCCGGCGGCGTGGGCGCGCACCCGCGCCTCCCACGCCGCGTCGTCCTCGACCACGACGGCGCCGGCCGCCTCGTCGAGACCGGCGGCGAGCTGCGGAGGCAGCGCCGCGGCGCTCGAGACGACCACCCGTGCCTGCGCGGTCGCCGCCGCGACGGCCACCCGCACGAGCGAGCCCAGCGGCTCCCCGGCGGCCAGGCGCACCAGCACGGCGGAGTCGTAGGGCAGGCGGCGGAAGACGTTGCGCTCCGCCTCCAGCCCCGTCACGTCGCGAGGAGCACCCGCGGCCCACGCCGCCGCGCAGCTGCGCGCCGTCCGCTCCACCGCGGCGTGCTCCTCCGCCGGGAGCTCCGCGCGCGACGCGGCGAGCAGGCGGGCGGCCGGTCCGACGACCGGAGCGGTCGCCTCCGACGACGCCGCGGTCCACGAGCCCAGGCCGAGCAGGTAGTCCGGCCCGCCCGCCTTGGTGCCCGGGCCGACCGCCGACTTCTTCCAGCCGCCGAACGGCTGGCGCTGCACGATCGCCCCGGTGATCCCGCGGTTCACGTAGAGGTTGCCCGCCTCGATCCCGTCGAGCCAGGTGCCGATCTCCTCCGGGTCGAGCGCGTGCAGGCCCGAGGTGAGCCCGTAGTCGACCTCGTTGACGATCGCGATCGCCTCGTCGAGGGTCGCCGCCGTCATGATCCCGAGGATCGGCCCGAAGTACTCGGTGCGGTGGAACTCGGACCCGCGGCGCACGCCGTCGCGGACGCCGGGGCTCCACAGGCGTCCGGAGTCGTCGAGGCTCCGCGGTTGCAGCAGCCAGGTCTCACCGGCGCCGAGCTCGGTCAGGCCGCGCAGCAGCTTGCCCTCGGCGGGTTCGATCACCGGCCCCATCCGCGTCGCGGGATCGGTCGGGTAGCCGACCGTGAGGGAGGAGACCGCGTCGAGCAGCTGCGCGCGGAACCGCTTCGAGCGCGCGACGGAGCCCACCAGCACGACGAGCGAGGCGGCGGAGCACTTCTGGCCCGCGTGCCCGAAGGCGCTCGCCACCACGTCCTTCACCGCCAGGTCGAGGTCGGCCGAGGGGGTGACCACGATCGCGTTCTTGCCGCTCGTCTCGGCCAGCAGCGGGAGGTCGTTCCGGAAGGAGCGGAACAGCTCCGCCGTCTCGTAGGCGCCGGTGAGGATCACGCGGTCGACCTGCGGGGAGGCGATCAGGTCGCGCCCCAGCTCCTCCTCCGGCAGGCGGAGCAGGCGCAGGGCCTCGCGGGGCACGCCCGCCGCCCACAGCGCCTCGGCCACCACGGCGCCGCAGCGCGCGGTCGGTCCGGCGGGCTTGAGCACCACGGCGGAGCCGGCCGCGAGCGCCGCGAGGACGCCGCCGGCCGGGATCGCGACCGGGAAGTTCCACGGCGGAGCGACCAGGGTCAGCGCGGCCGGGTGGAAGCGGGCGCCGTCGACCGCGTCGAGCTCGAGGGCGCGCTCGGCGTAGTAGTGGGCGAAGTCCACGGCCTCCGAGACCTCGGGGTCGCCCTGGTCGAGGGTCTTGCCGCCCTCGGCCGCCATGACCTCGAGCAGCTCGGCGCGGCGCGCCTCCAGCTCGTCGCCGGCGCGGTGCAGGATGCGGGCGCGCTCCTCGGCCGGGACATCGCTCCAGCCGCTGCCGCGGGCGCCGGAGAGCACCGACTCCAGCTCGTCGAGGGTGCCGATCGTGGCGGCCTCGATCGCGTCGGCGCCGGCCCGGGAGGAGGGGACGCGCGCGAGGATCGCCTGCGCCCACTCGCGGTTCGCGGCGACGGACGGGTCGGTGTCGGGGGTGCTGCGGAAGTCGCCCGGTCCCGGACGGCCGCTCGCGGCGAACCGGTCGGGCACGCGGTGCGCCGGGGGGACGGCTCCGTCGAGGGCGGCGACGGAGGCGCGGAACCGCTCCTCCTCCCGCGCGAAGAGCGCCGGGTCGGCCTCGAGCTCGAAGACGGCCGACATGAAGTTCTGGCTCGACGCGCCCTCCTCCAGCCGGCGGATCAGGTAGGCGATCGCCACGTCGAACTCGGCCGGCGCGACGACCGGCGTGTAGAGCAGGAGCGAGCCGACCGTGCGGCGCACCGCCTCCGCCTGGCCCTGGGCCATGCCGAGGAGCATCTCGTACTCGATCCCCTCGCGGACGCCGCGGGTGCCGGCGAGCAGCCACGAGTACGCGACGTCGAAGAGGTTGTGCCCGGCGACGCCGACCCGCACGTTGCGGATCCGCTCCGGGTGCAGCGCGTAGTCGACGACGCGCTTGTAGTTCGTGTCGGAGTCCTGCTTGCTGCTCCAGGTCGCCAGCGGCCAGCCGTGGACCGAGGCCTCGACCTGCTCCATCGGCAGGTTCGCGCCCTTGACCAGGCGCACCTTGATGCCGGCGCCACCGCGGGCCCGGCGGGCGGCGCTCCACTCCTGCAGGCGGATCATCGCCGAGAGCGCGTCCGGCAGGTAGGCCTGCAGCACGATGCCGGCCTCGAGGCCGAGGAACTCCGGCCGGTCGAGGATGCGGGTGAAGACCGCGATGGTGAGGTCGAGGTCCTTGTACTCCTCCATGTCGAGGTTGATGAACTTCTGCGGCGAGGAGGCGGCGGCTCGGGCGAACAGCGGCGCCAGCTCCTCGACGATGTCGTCGACCGCGGCGTCGAAGGCCCACGGGTTGTGCGGGGCGGTGCTCGAGGAGACCTTGATCGAGACGTAGTCGACGTCGTCGCGGGCGAGGAGCCGGTGCGTCCCCTCCAGGCGGCGGTGGGCCTCCTCGCGGCCGAGGACGGCCTCGCCGAGCAGGTTCATGTTGAGCCGGACGCCGTCGCGGCGGATCGCGGCGATGGCCGGGCCCAGGCGGGAGTCGGTCGCGTCGATGATCAGGTGGCCGACCATCCGTCGCAGCACCCGGCGCGCGATCGGCACCACGACGTCCGGGAGGAGCGGCGCCATGACGCCGCCGAGGGCGACCGCGCCGCGCATCGGAGCCGGGAGGAAGGACGGCACGCCGCCCGCGATCGCCTTCAGCGCCGCCGCCGCGACGCGGGTGTCCTCGGGGCGGACGACGCCGTCGACGAAGCCGACCGTGAAGTCCAGGCCGGCCGGGTCCTTCAGCACGCCCGCCAGCTGCGCCCCGGAGGCGTCGATCGGGATCGCGGACGCCTCGCGCAGCCAGCGCCGCACCAGGGCGACGCTCTCGTCGACCAGGCGGGGATCGATCGAATCGGCGGACGGGCCGTCGGCCGCGGGGCCGGTGGCGAGAGCGGGGCTGGCGAGATCCGTCATGGTGCGGTCCTTCTGCTCTGAGAGGCGGTGCCTTCAGTATTCGACCGACTACCGTTGAGCAGAAGCGACCGTTCCTTACCGGTACCGGTCAGCTCAGCTGAACGATCGGGGAGACGCCGTGCTCGATGTCCGCCGCCTGGTCCTGCTCCGCGAGGTGGCCATCCGCGGCACTCTCGCCGCCGCGGCCGAGGCCCTCGCCTACAGTCCCTCCGCCGTCTCGCAGCAGCTCGCCGTCCTCGAGCGCGAGGCCGGCGTCGAGCTGCTGCGGAAGGCGGGCCGGCGCGTGCAGCTCACACCCCAGGCCGAGATCCTGGTCGAGGCGGCCGGCGAGGTGATGGCCCTGCTCGAGCGGGCGGAGGCGGCGCTCGCGGCCTCGGGGGAGTCGGTGACCGGGCGGGTGCGCGTCGCGGTGTTCCAGTCGGCCGCGCTCGCGCTCATGCCGGGCGCGCTCCGGGCCGTCGCCGACAGCTTCCCCGAGGTGCGTGTCGAGATGGTGCAGCGCGAGCCCGAGGGTGCGCTGCACGAGACGTCGTGGGCGCGGGAGTTCGACCTCGTCGTCGCCGAGCAGTACCCCGGCCACTCGACCTCCTGGCTGCCCGGACTGGTGCGCAGCGACCTGACGACCGACGCGATCCGCCTCGCCGTGAGCCGCGACTCCGCCGTCGTCGACCTCGCCTCGGCCCGCGACTCCGCCTGGGTGATGGAGCCGCGCGGCACCGCGAGCCGCCACTTCGCCGAGCAGACCTGCCGGGTCGCGGGCTTCGAGCCGGACGTCCGCTTCGAGACCGCCGACCTGCAGGCGCAGATCCGCCTCGCAGCCTCCGGCCACGCCGTCGCCCTGATGCCCGACCTGGTCTGGGTGGGCGAGGCGCCGGACTGCCGCCTCCTCGAGCTGCCCGGCACGCCCCGCCGCACGATCTTCACCGCCCAGCGCGAGGCGCAGCTGGCGTCGCCGGCCGTGCGGGTGTTCCGGGAGTGCCTGGCGGAGGTGGCGGGGCGGTTCGCGTGAGGCTGGGGGCGTGCGGGGGTGCGTGAGGCGGTGCGGTTCGGTGCGGGTGAGTGGGGGTGTGTGGCGGTGCGGTTCGGGTGAGGGGGGTGTGTGGCGGTGCGGTTCGGGTGAGCGGGGGCGTGTGTGGCGGTGCGGTTCGCGTGAGCGGGGGGCGTGTGGCGGTGCGTGTGGCGGGGTGTTGCGCCGGTGTCCTGCGCGCGCCGCCCCGAGGACGGCGGGGATGTGCGGCGTCGGCTGCTGTGATCCCTCCCTCCACAGGAGGGCTTCACGCCGGTTCTCCACGGATGTGACGATCCGTCGCTTCCGTGTCGGTGGTCGCAGATTGAATACATGTATGACGATGATCAGCGGGTCGACAGCAGTGGAGGCGGTGCTCAGCGAGGTGCGTGCTCGCGGCGACCGGGCCGCCGCGCTGGCACGTTCGGCGTCCCCGCTGCTCCTGGCCGCGGCCGAGGAGCTGCACGCCGGGCACCGGGCCGCGCTCGAGCATCCGGAGTCGTTTGCCCGCGGCTCGGCGCCCCACGCGTCGAGCGACCTCGCCGAGCGGTCGATCCGCGCGGAGTTCGCGGTCGCCCTCGGAGTCTCCGAGCGGGTCGCCTCCCGCGAGCTCGACCACGCGCGCCTCCTCGTCGAGGACCTGCCGACCACCCGCGCCGCCCTCGCCGGGGCGCGCCTGCGGTGGGAGGCGGGCCAGGTCGTCTGCGCCGTCGCGGCCACCCTGCCTCCGGGCTCCCGCGCCGCGTTCGATACGCGGGCGGCCGAGCTCGCGGCCCGCACCACGCCGACCCAGCTGCGGCGCGCTCTGGCCCGACTGCGGGAGGAGCTCCACGAGCAGCCCCTCGCCGAGCGCCACCGACGTGCCCGCGAGGACCGCGCGGTCTGGCTGACCCCCGAGGTCGACGGCATGGCGACGCTCTGCGCCCTCCTCCCCGCCCCGGTCGCCGTGGGGGCGTACAGCCGCCTCGACCGGATCGCCCGGATCCTCCGCGACGCGGCGGAGGGGACGCCGCCGCTCGCCGCCGCGGGAGCGGGCTCCTGCGGAGCGGAGTCCAGCGGGACGACCGGAGCGGAGCCCGCCGGAACCACCGGGGCGGGCGCCGTCGATGCGATCTCCCGAGCGGGCGACGAGCGGACCCTCGCCCAGCTGAGAGCCGACGCTCTCGCCGACCTCCTCTGCGATGCGGACGTCATCGGCACGGTGCCCGACTCGGTCGGTGCCGATCGGCCTGTTCCGACCCTCGTCACCGGCGTGCGCGCCGAGGTGCGGGTCACCCTGTCGGCGAGCACCGCGTCCGGCGCCGACGACGCCTCCGCCGAGCTCGACGGCTACGGCCCGATCCCGGCGGACGTCGCCCGGAGCCTCGTCCCCGCGACCGTCACCCGCGTGCTGACCGAGCCCCGGACGGGCGCCGTCCTCTCGGTCGGGCGCACACGCCGACTGCCGCACCGCGAGCTGCGGCTCCTCCTCCAGCTCCGCGACGTGACCTGCCGCTTCCCCGGCTGCACCCGCTCCGCCGCGGGCGCCGAGGCCGACCACGTCGTCGAGTGGCGAAACGGCGGCGGCACCGACCCCGCCAACCTCGCCAGCCTCTGCGTCGCCCATCACCACGTGCGGCACGGCGACCGCTGGACCTACGTCCTCCACCCCGACGGCACCGCCGACTGGACCACCCCCACTGGCCGCCGCATCACCACGCGCCCGCCGGGCCTCGAGGCACGGCTCCGTCCAGACCCACCCGCGACCCCGAGGTTCGAGGACCGGCCGCCGCCGTTCTGACACGCTGCCGTGCTGACACGCTGCCGTGCTGCGGTGCTGCCGTGCTGCCGTGCTGCCGTGCTGCCGTGCTGCCGTGCACCCCTAAGGGAATCGGCTGTCGGGCGGGTTCGGCGCATTGCGCGGGTTCGCACTGGTGATCGGGCCGTGCTGTCGCTCGGAGGCGAGTGCTCAGCGACCTCCCGCCGCGCCGCTGACGCTCGGATCTGCGCCTTCGCTCGGGTTCACGCGGCCGCACCGTCGCACCACCGCCGCACCACTGCCGCTGAGGCGCGGACCGTCACCGGGGCCGCACCGTCGCCTGACGCCGTGCCGACACCAGGGCCGTGCCGCCGCCTTGCGCCCTGCCGCCGTTCGGCCACCACGATGCAGCACCTCAGCACTCAGCACCTCAGCACCTCGGCGGCTCAGCGCGCGCCGTACCGCCGTAACACGCCATCGCGACGGCCCGCCGTTCGGTCAGCGCGTCTCGCGACTGCGCTGGCGCCCCGCACGGCCCCACGGCTGATCCGGCGGGGTGCGCAGTCCGGGCACGCCCGCGCGGTCAGTCGGCGACGCGGAGGAGCACCTCGCCCGTCGTCCCGCCCCGCGGCCGCCCCGCAGCCGCCCCGCAGCCGCGACGCTACGCCGCCAGGAAGCGGTCCGCCGTCCGCAGCGAGAGCGCCATCGTCGCGAGCGCCGGGTTCGCGATCAGCGCGCTCGGGAACACCGAGTTGTCGCACACCCAGAGGTTCGGCACGTCGAAGCTGCGGCCGTCCGCGTCGATCACGGCGTCGCCCGCGTCGGTGCCCATCCGCACGGTGCCGAGAGTGTGCGCCGTGCGCGCCATCACCCGCGTGCTCGTCGCGCCGGCCGCCTCCACGATCGCGGTCATCGTCCGGATCGCGTGCCGGTCGATCGCCTCCTCGTTGGCGCCCGCCGAGAACGTGATGCGCGCCTTCGGCACCCCGTGCTCGTCGAGCTCGTCGGTCAGCTCCAGCCGGTTGCCGTCGGCGGGCAGGCACTCGGCGTTGATGCCGACGCCCGCCGCGAAGCGGTAGCCGTCGAGCGCGTCCATCAGATTCCTGCCCCAGAGTCCCGCGCCGCGGGCGAGCGTCGTCGCGTAGGTCAGCGGCATCACTCCGAGGCTCTGGATCAGGTAGCCGCCCGCGAAGTCCGCGTCGGCCGGGCGGACGGTGTCCTCGGTGATCACCGAGGAGGGGTAGCCGCGGTAGCCGCGCATCTCGTTCTCGAAGGTGCCCCAGACCTGGGTCGCCCCGTGCGCCAGGAAGTTGCGGCCCACCTGGCCGCTGCTGTTCGCGATGCCGGTGTGCAGGAGGAGCCGGGGCGTCTCGACGCCGCCCGCGCAGAGGAACAGGGCGGAGCAGCGCTGCCGGTGCTCCACTCCGCCGCTCGTGTAGACCACGGCGCACACGCGGCCCGCAGCGTCCAGCTCGATCCCGTGCACGAACGAGTCGGCCCGGATCTCGGCGCCGGCCCGCACCGCCTCCGGCAGGTAGGTCACGTCCATGCTCGTCTTCGCGCCGGTCCGGCAGCCCTGATGGCACTGGCCGCAGTTGACGCAGGAGGGCCGGCCGTCGTCCCGCGGGCCGCTGAGCACGGCGGCGGGCGCGTCGGTCGCGCGCATCCCGATCGCCGCGCAGCCGCGCAGCATCATGTCGGCCGAGGCGTTCCGCGCGAGCGGGCCCTGCAGGTAGCGGCGCGACGGGTCCCACGGGTACTCGGCCGGGCCCGCCACTCCGATCGTCGCCTCCACCTTCTCGATGTACGCGGTGAGCTCGGCGTGCTCGATCGGCCAGTCGCGGCCGACGCCGGAGTCGCTCCGGAGTCGCAGGTCGCGCGGGTCGGGGCGGGGCGTGAACGCGCCCCAGTGCAACGTCGAGCCGCCGACCCCGCGGCCGCTGTTGTTCTGCCCGAAGGCGGTGGGGGTCTCGCCTCCGCTGAGGCGCTCCTCCATCCAGTTGATCTCGACGGCCGCCGTCTCGTCGGCGGTGTGGCCCAGCGGATCGACGTGCGGCCCGGCCTCGAGGGCGACGACGCGCAGCCCGCGAGCGGCGAGCACCGAGAGCAGGGGCGCTCCGCCGGCCCCGGTGCCGATCACGACGGCGTCGACCGTCTCGTCGAGCGGGAAGCGGCGCATGCCGGTCGTGTTCATCGGTGACTCCTCGTCGTCGGTTCCCAGGTCTCGCGGTCGTCGGCGCCGAGCAGGCGGAAGCCCGTCACGAGCGGCAGCGTGTCGCCGCCGCTGGCGTAGCCGTCGTAGCCGATCCGCGCCATCGACGCGGGGTGCGCCAGCCACTGCTTCACGAGGTCGACGCGGCAGTCCTCGAACCATGCGGTCAGCTGCTCGGCACCGAGCCCGCCGGCCGAGCCGTCGCCGGGCTCCGCGGAGCCGTCGGCGATCGCGGTGAGGCGCGCGTCCTGCTCGGCGGGGCCGAGGCCGGCGAAGCCCCGGAGGGCGTCGAGCGCCAGACCGTAGGCGATCGGGTCGGCCGGCAGGTCGGCGTTGCGCCAGCCGTCGCCCTCGCCGTTCGCGAGCTGCGTGTCCACCCGTGCGGCCAGGTCGATCCGGCCGCCCTCCTGAGGGACGACCCGGTCGGCGATCGCGCGCAGCTCCGCGAGCTGGGCGACGGTCAGGGCGCGGGGCGCGTACTCCGGGTCGTCGGCGAGCGCGCGCACGGCCAGCAGCCCGCGCACCCGCGTGGAGGTGCGGGCGGAGGCGATGGCCGCGCCGACGTCGGCCGGGACCGACGGCGCCGTGCCGGCCTCCTCCTCCCAGAACCGGCGGATCGCCGCCGCCACCTCGACCGGGCGCTCGAACGGCAGCAGGTGGCCCGCCCCGGCGAGCGTGAGCAGCCGGGCGCGGGAGTAGAGGGAGCCGTTGAGGCGGCGCTGCGCGTCGGCGCCGAGGTCGCCGTCCTCACCGCCCGCGATCAGGAGCGCGGGCACCGCCCCGAGGGCGGCCTCGCCGGTGCGGTCCTCACGGCTGCCGTGCTCGAGCCAGTCCCGCCAGCCCTCGGGGGAGTAGCGGCGCAGCTCGGCCAGCACCTCCGCGTCGGCGTCGGCGGGCAGCGGCGAGCCGACGTTCTGGTCGACGAACTCGCGCGCCTGCGCCTCGTCGAGGTGCCCGTCGTCGACCCAGCCGAGCATGGTCGAGCGGCGCGCCTCCTCCATCGGCTCGGGCGAGAGCGGCGACCCGGCGAGGAGCACGACGCCCGCGAGCCCGAACAGGCCCGAGCGGCCGGTGACCGTGCGGGAGGCCACGAGGGAGGCGATCTTCCCGCCCATGCTGTGCCCGAGGAGCAGCCAGCGGGAGGCGTCGTGCTCGCGGATCCGGCGGATCGTGGCGGCGGTCATCTCCTCGAGCGAGGTCCCGGATCCACCGGGCAGGTCGAGCGCGACGAGGTCCGCGACGTCGGCGAGCTCGCGGCCGAGCGCGTCGAAGGCGCGGCCGTCGAGCCCGAGTCCGGGCAGGGCGAAGAGGGTGGGGCGGGGGCTGGTGGACACGGCGATCGGCCGCTACCGGGACAACCTGGTGGTGTTCGCCTCCCCGCTCTGAGGCCCGCCACGGAGGCGCGGCACAGAGG
>NZ_PSUZ01000046.1:0-10990 GCF_002932095.1 Rathayibacter sp. AY1G1 | reverse complement strand
GCACGGCCAGCAGAGCGAGCACGGCCAGGACGGGGCGGGGTGGGAGCGGTGCCCTCGGCGGGCGCATCGGTCGACGGCGCACCGGTGGACGGCGCACCGGTCGACGGCGCGTCGGTCGAGGTGGAGTGCAGCGGTGTGGCGCTGGAGGTCGGCGTGCTCGACGGCGTCGCCGCGAACGCGGCGGTCGAGCCGAGCGCGACGAGTCCGAGGGCGCCGACGGCGATGCCGATGGTCAGGGCGCGCTTCTTCGGACGGCGCGGCCCGAAGCTCGAGCCCTTCTCGGCGGGGGTGGTCGACTCGGTCATGGGTGTCTCCTCGTTCCGGCCCGGTGCCGACCCCGTTCGGGATCGGTTGCGGCCGGTTCCATCTCAGATTCGAAGGCGAATCTGAAGCCGGACTTAAGAACAGACCCTCCACAGCAGACGCCGGGTGCGCCCCGATCCGCGGCCCCTAGGTTCGAGCACATGCCCTCCTCCGCCCGTGTGCTCCTCATCGAGGACGACGACGCCATCCGCTCCTCCGTCGAGACCGCGCTGCGCAGCGAGCGCTTCACGGTCCGCGGTCTCGTCTCCGGCGAGGACCTCGCCCAGGAGCTGAGCACCTTCGCTCCGGACCTGGTGATCCTCGACTGGATGCTCCCCGGCCCGAGCGGCATCGTGCTCGCCGAGCGGATCCGCCGCAGCAGTGACGCGGCCGTGATCATGCTCACCGCCCGCGACGCCGTCGACGACCGCCTCCGCGGCTTCGACGAGGGCGTCGACGACTACGTGGTGAAGCCGTTCGTGCTCGCCGAGCTCGTCAAGCGCGTGACCGCCGTGCTGCGCCGCCGCGGCCGCATCCCGTCCGTCGTCGAGATCGGAGACCTCGTCGTCGACCCGGAGTCGGGCCGCGCCCGCCGCGGCGGCGTCGCCCTCGACCTCACCGCGACCGAGTTCCGCCTCCTCGCCTTCCTCGCCGGGAACCGCGGCCGCACCCTCACCAAGACCCAGATCCTCACGCAGGTCTGGGGCTACGACCACGTCGACCCGAACCTCGTCGAGGTGCACCTCAGCTCCCTCCGAAAGAAGATGGAGGCGCACGGCGACCGGCTCGTGCACACCGTCCGCGGCCTCGGCTACCGGGTGGAGGCGTGAGCCGCGCCCAGCCGGGCGCGCTGCGGACCGGCTCCCTCCGCCTCCGCACCGTCCTGGCCGTGCTCGCTCTGCTGGCCGTGCTGCTCCTGGCCCTCTCGGCGACGGTGCAGGCGGTGCTCGGCGAGCGCCTCCGCGACCAGATCGAGGAGCGGCTGCAGGACCGCGCCTCCGCCGCCGCCGCGCTGGTCGGCACGATCGCCGACGACGCCCTCGCCTCCCGCCTCTCGGCGCAGGGCGTCTCGGTGCGGATCACGAGCCCCGAGGGCGAGGACGTCGTGGCCGGGCCGAGCCCGGAGCAGCTGCGCCTGGGCCCTGGAGCCGCCGACCAGCTCGGAGAGCCGCCGTCGCCGCCCGGCACGAGCTCCTCCTCCGGAGCCGTCCCGCCCCGAGCCGCCTCCGCCGCCGTCACCGTCGTCTCGAGCAGTGTCGCCGCCGACGACGAGCTGATCACCCTCGAGTCGACCCTCAGCGACGGCACCCGCCTCGAGCTCACCAGCGAGGCCGGATCGGTGGGCAGCACCCTCGCGCAGCTGAACGGGATCCTGCTCGCCGCGTCGGCCGTGTTCCTCCTGCTGGCCGCCCTCGCGCTGATCGTCGTGGTCCGCGCGACCCTCCGGCCCCTCGAGCGGATGACCGACGTGGCCCGCGACATCGCGCACGGCGACCGCGGGCGGCGGCTGCGCCCCTCCCGTCCGCGGACCGAGCTCGGCCGCACCGCGACCGCGTTCGACGAGATGCTCGACGACCTCGAGCAGGCCGAGCGCAGTGCCCTCGCCGCCGAGGCGACGGCCCTCGCGGCGGAGCAGCGGATGCGCGCGTTCGTCTCGGACGCCGCGCACGAGCTGCGGACGCCGGTCGCCGGCATCCAGGCCGCCGCCGACGCGCTCGTCCGCGGCGACGGCGGCGAGCAGGAGCGCGAGCGCCTCTCGGTGCACGTCGTGCGGGAGTCGCTGCGCGCGGGCCGCCTCATCCAGGACATGCTGCTGATGGCGCGGCTGGACGAGGGCCTGGCTGTGGAGTCGCGTCCGTTGGACCCCGCGGGCGTCGCCGAGGCCGCGATCGAGCGCCAGGAGCTGCGCCGCCCGGGCCTCGCGATCGAGCTGCACCGGCCCGCCGAGCCGCTCCGGGTCAGCGCCGACGCCGACCGGCTGGCCCAGGTGCTCGGCAACCTCCTCGAGAACGGCGCCCGCTTCGCCCGCTCCCGGATCGACGTCGCCGTCGAGGCGGCCGCCGACTCCGTCACGATCACCGTCGACGACGACGGCCCCGGCATCGCCGAGGCCGACCGTGAGCGCGTCTTCGACCGCCTCGTCCGCCTCGACGACGCCCGCAACCGCGCCGACGGCGGCTCGGGCCTCGGCCTGCCGATCGCGCGCGGGCTGGCCCGGGCGCTCGGCGGCGACCTGGTGGCGCAGGAGGGACCGGTGGGAGCGCGGTTCCGGGTGACGCTGCCTCGCGCGGGCTGACGCCGCCCCGCTCCCCCTAGGCTCGACGGGCGCGCGGGCCCCGCTCCGCCGGGACGGCAGGAGTGGCTCCATGGACAGGGACGACGCGGAGCAGCGTGTCCGGCAGGCCCGCGACGAGGCCCCGAGGTTCGGGAGCGGTCCCCTGCTCGCCACCTTCACCGTCCGGCACCGCCGCGGACTCGACGTCGCCTTCGTGCTCGACGGCGCCGACGGCGACTTCCAGATCGGAATGGGCGCCGCGTCCGACGACTTCCGGAGCGTCCTCACCGTCGGGGTCGACCGCGAGGACGGCCGCATCCGCGGCGTCTCCAGCTGGACCGTCGACGGCCGCGAGAGCCGCGTGCCCGTGCGGATCCTGCACCGCTCCGCCACCGTGGTCATCGTGGAGGCCGCTCCCCTCCCCCTCGACCGGCGCCCGTCCTCGCTCAAGTGCTGGTCCTTCCTCCGCCGCGCCTCCGCCGACCACCACTCCGACGTGCTCGGCTTCGTGTCCCCCGACCTGGCCGACCTCCCCCCGGTCCGGCTCCTCACCGATCCGCGGGCGCGGCGCGGGCGCTGAGCCGGCCTCGCGCGCGAGGGGACGGATCCCCGCCCGACCCGCAGGCGCCGGTGCGATCATGCGCTGACGTGATCCCGCCCGGAGGTCCGCCCGACCCGGAGGAGCGCTCGTGACGCAGGAAGTGCAGTCGACCCGGCTGCGGTCGCTCGGGAGCGAGGCGTTCTTCGGGGCGACGGTGGTCGTCGCGGCGGCGTGGTCGGGCGCCCGGGCGTTCCAGCTCTACGGAGGGTGGGGCGTGGTGCTCGCGGTGGCCGCGGTGATCGTCGCGGGGCTCGGCTTCGGGATCCGACGGCGCGTCGAGGAGCGGTGGTCCCGACCGATCCTCGAGAGGCTGCGGGCCGAGCATCCGGACGGCGGCGTCACCGCGGTGCTGAACACTCCGGAGACACTGGCCTCGCTGCGGACGCTCGCGGTCGCCGGAGCCGCGGTCGACCTCCCGGCGCTGCGCGCGGCGAAGCCGGACCCCGTGCTGCTGGCCGTCGTCACCGCGAGGGCGCTCTCGCTGTTCCGTGCCGACGCGGACCTCTCGCCGATCGCGTTCCTGCCCCTCACCGCCGGGGACGCCCCCGAGTCGGTGACGGGCTACCACCACGGTCACGCGCTCACGGCTCCCGTTCTCACGGTCCGGCAGCAGGGGACGGAGCAGCGGCTCGCCCTCTTCCCCGCCGACGGCGCGAGGACGATCACCGGTGTCCTCGGCCGCTGAGCGAGGCCCGCTGCGCATCGCCGGGAGTCTCCGCCCCGCGGCGGATCCGGCAGCGCCGCGCCGCGCGTAGCGTCGGGCGATGGACATGTCACTGCTCGGCACCAGCGTGGTCGCCGCCCTGTGCGGGGCCGCGTATCTCGGAGTCGCGATCCTCGCGGTCGCGCAGGTCCTCCGCTCCGGCCTCGATCCCCTGAGGAAGGGCCTGTGGACGATCGCCGTCGTGGTGGCGCCCTTCCTGGGGTCGATGGCGTGGTTCCTCGTCGGGCGGCCCGGAGCGCGAGCCTGAGACGCGGCTCAGCCCGCACCCATGCCTACGATCACCGATCGCGCAAGCACCTGCTCGCGGGGCGCCCGCACGTCAGCATGAGCGGGATGGACACGATCGAGGAGGCGGGCGCCTGGGCGCGCGCTCTGGTGCGCCGCGAGTTCGGCGTCGGCCTCGTCGACCTGGAGCCCGTCGTCGGCGGACTCGACCACGGAGCGCGCGTCTGGTGCGCGGCCGACGGCTCCGGGGCGCTGTGGAGCGTCAAGGCGTCGGCCCGCGACGGGCGCTTCGGACTCGCGCTCTCGGCGTCGCTGGGAGAGGCGGGGGTGCCGGGCGTCGCGGCGCCGCACCGCGCCTCCGACGGGCGCCCCTGGGCGGAGGACCGGGGGCTGCGGGTCTCGGTCGCGCCGTGGATCCTCGGCGAGGACGCGGTCGACTCCGGCGAGGACGCCCTCGACTGGGAGGGGTTCGGCGCGGTCCTGCACTCCGTGCACGACGCCGAGCCGCCGACCCTCGCGCCTCCCGTGCGGCGGGGCATCCGCCGCGTCCGCCGTCCGCTCGCCGACCTCCTCGCCGAGACCGACGAGAGGATCGACGCGCAGCCGGAGTCCCGCCCCCTCCTCACCGCGCTCTGGCGCGGTAACCGCTCCCGCCTCGACGCCCTCGCCGGCGCCGAGCGGCGGCTGAAGCGCGCCCGCACGCCCACTTCCCGCGTGCCCCTCCACGGCGACCCACATCCCGGCAACGTCGTCATCGACGAGAGCGGCCGCCCCTGGCTGATCGACTTCGACGAGGCCACCGTCGCCCCGCGGGAGGCCGACCTGCTCCTGATCGAGCTGGGCGTCATCTACTCGCGGCCGATCAGCGACGTGCAGCGCTCGGCGTTCCGCGCGGGCTACGGCGAGGCCCTGATCGACGACGAGCGGATCGTCCGCTTCGGCTGCGTCCGCGCGGTCGAGGACGTGGCCGCCACTGTCGCGCTGGCCCTCGCCGACCCGGAGCCGGAGGAGCGCGAGGCCGCCCCCGTGCCCGCCTCCCGCCTCGGCCGCGCCGCCTCGGCGCTGCCCGTCCCCACTCCGCTCGACCTGCTCGCCGGCCAGCTCGGCCCGCACGGCCTCGTCTCGCTCGTCGAGACCGCCCTCCGCCGCCCCGCCTGACGCGGCCCTCCGACCCCGCCCCCGTCCGACCCTTCACAGCAGGAGACCACCCATGCGCAGACGATTCATCCCCCTCGCCGCCGTCCTGGCGTCGACCGCCGCCCTCACCGGCTGCAGCGGCTTCGGAGGAGGAGGCGGCGGTTCGGCCGACGCCGACTCGATCACCTTCACCACCTGGGCCAGCGAGTCCGAGCAGGCGGCCTTCGAGTCGCTGATCACCGACTTCGAGGCCGAGCACGAGGGGGCGAGCGTCGAGCTCAACGTCGTCCCCTACGACCAGATGTTCAGCAACATCGACGCGCAGCTGTCGTCGGGCGAGGCCCCCGACGTGTTCCGCGTCGACTACGGCAACCTCGGCGTCTACTCCAGCCAGGAGCAGCTGCTCGACCTGACCGACCGGATCGACGACTTCGACTCCTTCACGCCCGCGTTCCAGGAGGCCGTCTCGTTCGAGGGGAAGCCCTACGGCGTCCCGCACCAGACCGACGTGTCGGCGCTGCTGGTGAACACGCAGCTGCTCGCGGCGGCCGGCATCACCGACGTGCCGACCACCGCCGACGAGGCGTGGACCTGGGAGGAGTTCGCCGACGCCTCCGCGAAGCTGCGCGCGAGCCTGCCCGCCGAGCAGTACCCGTTCGTCTACAACTGGCAGCTCGGCGGCACGCCCCGCTGGCTGAGCTGGCTGTTCGAGGCCGACGGCACGCTGCTGGAGGAGGACGGCACCACTCCGGCGATCGACTCCGCCGCCGGTGCGAAGGCCCTGGACTTCACGAAGAGCTTCTTCGACAACGACTGGGTCCCGCCGACCAGCTCGGTGAAGTCCGCCACCTACGCCGACTCCTTCTTCACGGAGCAGACCGCGGCGATGGCGTTCGCCGGGTCCTTCCTCGTGCCGGACATCGACGACCTCGCCGACTTCGAGTGGACCGCCACGCCGATGCCCGTCGACGAGCGCGGCGCGACCGACCTCGGCGGCAACGCCCTCGTCGCCACGGCCGACACCGACAACCCGGAGCTCGCGACCGAGTTCCTCTCGTTCATGACGCAGGCCGACACCATGGCCGAGTTCTGCGCGGCGACGAACGAGCTGCCCACCCGGTCCGACATCGACCCCGCGTCGATCGACTTCGCGGTGCGCCCGGACGTGATGCCCGTGTTCGTCGAGCAGGCCGCGACGATCACCCCGCGGGACGTGCAGCAGCTCACCTCGCCGTTCCTCGCGAAGATCTCCGTCGCGATGCAGGACCAGCTCGAGGAGGCGTTCGTCGGCGGACGCAGCACCGAGGAGACCCTCTCCGGCCTCGGTGCGGCCATCCAGCAGGCGACCAGCTGATGACCGCCACCACCCTCCGCGGCCGGGCGGGCTCCTCCGCCCGGCCGCGGTCGGCCCGCAGGCGCGAGGCCCTCGCCGGCTTCGGCTTCGTCGGCCCGAACCTGCTCCTGATGGCGCTGTTCCTGTTCGTGCCGATCCTCTGGGCGATCCAGCTCTCGTTCCAGGAGTCGCGCGGCTTCGGCACGCCCGAGTGGGTCGGCTTCGCGAACTACCTGCGGATGGGCGCCGATCCGGTGTTCTGGCAGAGCCTGGGCAACACGCTCCTCTTCACCGCGGTCACCGTGCCGCTCGAGCTCGCCGGCGGCCTCGGCCTGGCCGTGCTGCTCAACTCCGTCCTGCCCGCGCGCGGGATCTTCCGCACGGTGATCGTGCTGCCCCTGGTGATCTCGGGCGTCGCCTCCGGGATGATCGCGGTCACGATCTTCAGCGAGTCCTCGGGCATCGTGAACAAGGTGCTGAGCTCGCTGGGCGCCTCGCCGGTCGCGTGGCAGTCGGACGGCTCCGCGGCGATGATCTCGGTGATGCTGACCGCGGTGTGGCTGCGGATCGGCTTCAACATGGTGATCTACCTGGCGGGCCTGCAGAGCGTCTCGCCCGAGCTCTACGAGGCCGCGCGGATCGACGGAGCGACGCGCTGGCAGCAGTTCCGCGCACTGACAGTGCCGCTGGTCGGCCCGTCCACCTTCTTCCTGCTGATCATGAACGTGATCGCCTCGTTCCAGGTCTTCGACATCGTCTTCGTGATGACGGGCGGCGGCCCCGGCTTCTCCACGTCGGTGCTCGGCACCTACGCGTACCGCAACGGCTTCCAGGTCCGCGAGCAGGGCTACGGCGCCGCGCTCGGCGTCGTCATCCTGCTGGTCTCCCTCGCCTTCACCTACCTGCAGTGGCGCACGAGCCGCACGCGCGACCTCGTCGACTAGGAGCCCTCATGTCGTCCTCCACCGTCACCACGCCCGCCGCGGTCGCCGCGGCCACCGCCCGCGAGACCCCGCGCCGGCGTCCCTCTCGCCGCGACGGCTCCCGCTCCGGACTCGTCGTCCGCCTCGTCGTCGCGATCGTCGCCTCGGCGGTCGTGTTCTTCCCGCTGTACTGGATGCTCGTCATCGCCTTCTCGCCGCGCGGCGAGGTGTTCGCGCCCGGCCCGCCCCGCTTCTGGCCGAGCGAGATCTCGTTCGAGAACTTCGCGACGGTGTTCGCGCGCTTCCCCGTGGGCGAGTGGTTCGTCAACTCGGTCGTGATCGGGGCGTTCGTCACGGTGTTCACCGTCGTGGTGAACCTTCTGGCCGGCTGGGGCTTCGCGCGGCTGCGCTTCCCGGGGCGGAACCTGCTGTTCCTGCTCGCACTGGCCACGATGATGATCCCGGTGCAGGCGATCATGGTCGCGCAGTTCAAGCTCGTGACCGGACTGCATATCTACGGCACCTACTGGTCGGTGATCCTGCCCGGAGCGGCGGCGGCCTTCGGGATCTTCCTCGCCCGGCAGTTCTTCCTCTCCATCCCGGAGGAGCTGATCGAGGCGGCGCGGATCGACGGCGCCGGCCACCTGCGGGTGTTCCTGCAGATCGTGCTGCCGCTCTCGAAGCCGCTGATCGCCGTCCTGATCCTGCTGACTCTGCTCGGCAGCTGGAACGACTTCGCCTGGCCGCTGATCGCACTGAAGGACAACGAGCTGTTCACGCTGCCGATCGGCCTGCTCTACCTCAAGGGCCAGTCGACGCCTGACTACAGCGCGAGCATGGCGCTGGCGCTGGTGTCGGTGCTGCCGATGGTGCTGCTGTTCCTGTGCTTCCAGCGCTACTTCGTGCAGGGGTTCGCGCGCAGCGGCATCCGGTGAGGTCGGGCGGCGGCACGGGCGGAGGCACGGGCGGAGGCACGGGCGGAGGCAAGGGCGGCGTGGAGCGGTCGCCGCGGCGGGACGCTCCTGACCGGACGGGGCAGGAGAGGACGTGGAAGGAGAGGACAGAGCAGGGCCGGAGAGGACGGGGCAGGAGAGTGCCGACGGACGCTGCGGGCGGCGGGCGGCGGAGAACGAGAACCACGTGGAGGTCGTCCGGTCGTGATCTCCCGAGTTCGACGGCTCTCCTGCGCGGCGGGGGCGTCCGCCAGCCGGAGCGGGGCGGGAGCGGACCGGGGCTCGAGGCTCGGAGCTCCGGGACACGGGGCTCGGAGCTCGAGGCTCGACGAAGCGCCAACGTGCCGACGGACCTCGCGGCGCCGGAGGTGCGAGAGCGCGAGGGCGCCTGGGCGTGTCCAGGCGCGGCGATGCACCGCCTCGCGGCCGACGGAGTGTCGGATCGCCCGGCAGGTCGGGCTGCGGATCAGAACGGCGGAGACGCGTCCACGAACCGCGGCCGCGTCGGCGACAGCAGCGAGGGCGACGGTCGAGGTGACGACGGTCGCGATGACCTCAGCTGCGATGACGAGGATCGTGGTGACAGCGGCTCCGGCTCCGGTTCTTGCGCCGACTGCGGCGTCGGTCGTCGCGTGGGCGGCAGCGGAGCCCCGGGCAGCGCCCGCGGTCGGTCGGTGATCCGACGGCCGGTGGGGGTCGTCCAGACGACGGTGCCGTCCGGATGGAGGGCGTAGGTCCAGCGGTCGCCGTGGCGGACGTGGTGGTGCGCGACGCAGAGCGAGGCCAGGTTGCCGAGGGCGGTCTCGCCTCCGTTCCGCCACTCGAGGGTGTGGTCGGCCTCGGCCGTCGAGGACGAGCGGGTGCAGCCGGGGAACCGGCAGGTCCGGTCGCGCAGCTGCAGCTGGAGGCGCATCCGAGGGGGCGGGACGCGGAGGGTCCTGCCGACCGACGTCACCACTCCCGTGTCCGGATCGGTCAGCACCCGCGTGAAGGTGGCCGCCGTGCGGACGAGCTCCCGGGCGACGTCGGCGGGGACGAGACCGTAGCCGTCGAGTTCGGCCGGCGCGTCGTCGAGGCCGACGGCGGTGCTGGCGGCCAGGGTGAGGCGCACGTCGGCGCGGACTCCGGAGCCCGAGGCGTGGATTCCGGAGCCCGAGGCGCGGACGGCGCTCGCTCCTTCTCCCGAGGATCCGTCTGCGGAGATGTCGCCGTCGATGAGCAGATCGACGAGCGCGTCGGCCCGCAGCTGCGCGAGCGTCCGGCCGTCGCCGAGGGAGATGTCAGCGTCTCCACCGGCGCCGCCACCCGTCTCCGCGCCGAGCCCGGCACCGGCACCAGCACCAGCACCAGCACCAGCACCAGCACCAGCACCAGCGTCCGTCCGCGCGCCGACTGCCACCGGAGCATCGCCACGGGCACCAGCACCGCTCTGTGCAGTCGCAGTCGCAGTCGCACTCGCACTCGCACTCGCACTCGCACTTGCACCTGCACCTGCACCTGCACCTGCACCTGCACCTGCACCTGCACCGAGCCCGATCCTCGCCGCGTCCGCCCCGTCGCGGAGCGAGCGGGCGATCCGGTCGAGACGGTTGTAGGCGCCGACCGCGACCGGGGCCGGCAGCAGGGCGCAGAGCGTGGCCATGCCGTCGGCCTCTGCTCCGAGCCACACGCTGCGATCCTCTCGGGCGCGGGCGTGGCGCTCGGTGAACGGCTGCTCGTGCAGCTCGTCGCGCAACCGCGCCACGGTCCGGCGGAGCTGGGTGGGCGTCTGCGTGAGCGCCGCGGCGGCCGCCCGCTCGTCGAAGGGCGCGCGCGACGGAGCGGGGAGGGTCGCGGCGGCGGCGCAGACGACCTCGCCGGCCTCCCAGAGGATCCGGGCCTCGGCCAGGAGGGCACGGGTCGCCGGGAGGTCCTCGATGAGGAGCCGAGCATGCTCGAGACGTCGAGACGCCGCGCGCTCCGACATCCCGAGCGCCGTCGCGAACTCGGCTCGGATCGAGCGCTCCACGAGGTCTCCCGCCTCGCTCCGGGAGAGACGGCTCCCCCGCGCGAACGACTCCGGCACGAGCAACGCCGCCCCGTAGGCCGTGTGCAGGGCGACGGCTCCCGCGAGCAGCACCGGTGCCGAGGAGCGGGCGAGCCCCGCCGCGAGACCGGCGAGCGCGCGCACCGCGTCGAGCGTCTGCGTCGTCTCGCCCGCCTGCACCGCCTCGACCGCCTGCATCGCGTCACCCGAACTTCTCATACATGTATTGAATCAGCGACCACCGACATCGGGCCGGGCCCGTGACCAGGATCGGGACAACGGAGCCGGTACCCCGCCTGTGGAGGGACGAACCGCCGGCGAGCGCGGGCTCGCACACCGCTGTCCGCGCGATTCCTGAGCCGAGCACCAGCCCGCGCCGCCCACCCCGCTCGAACCCGTCCGCTCGAACCGGGGCCGCTCGAACCCGGCCCTCTCGAACCCGGCCCTCTCGAACCCGGCCCTCTCGAACCCTGCCCGCTCGAACCCGCCC
>NZ_PSUZ01000045.1:0-13613 GCF_002932095.1 Rathayibacter sp. AY1G1 | reverse complement strand
GCGGGCACCTCGTCGTCGCGAACCTCGCCGAGACGGTGTGGCACGGTCCGTACGACCTCGTGCACGTCGTCACCCACGCGGTCGAGGGCGCGGGCCCGGCAGAGGGGGTCCGGTGCAGGGGATCTCGGTACGCCGGCGGGGCTGGCTCCTCGATCAGCGTGAAGGGCGGGCGGGCTCCGCGGGCCGGCTCCGCGGAAGCATCAGGAGGCGGCGGGGGCCGGGCCGGTGCTCTCGCGGACGATGAGGCGGGTCGGCACGAGCGAGACGCCGGTGCGCTCGCCCGACTCGAGCTCGCGCAGGAGGATGTCGACCGAGCGGCGGCCCGTGTCCCCGAAGAACTGGCGCACCGTCGTGAGAGGCGGCCAGAAGCTCGCCGACTCCTGCATGTCGTCGAAGCCCGCGACGCTCACCTCGCCGGGCACGGCGCGTCCGGCCTCGTGCAGGGCGCGCAGCACGCCGAGCGCCATCTGGTCGTTGGCGGCGAAGATCGCGGTGACCTCCGGATCGGCGGCGAGCCGCTTGCCGAGGCGGTAGCCGGAGTCGGTGGACCAGTCGCCGACCAGCACCTCCGGCACCGGGGCGCCGCGCTCGATCAGGGTCGACTCCCACGCCTCGTGGCGGCGCTCGGCGGAGTAGGAGCGGTCCGGGCCGGCGATGTGGTGCACGGTGCGGTGGCCGAGTCCGAGCAGGTGCTCGACGGCCTGGCGGGCGCCCGACATCTGGTCGGTGTCGACCACCGGGTACTTCTCGCCGCCGGCGGAGTCGACGACCACCACGGGCAGGTCCGGTGGGAGGACGATGTCGGCCTCGTCGAGCAGGTGCGCCTCGACGATGATGATGACGCCGTCGACCGCCTCCTCGCTCAGCCGGTGGAACGCGACCGACACCTCGCCCTGGGTGGGGTGGGAGACGGGGATGAGGGTGATCGAGTAGCCCGCGTCGGCGGCCGCGATCGCGATGGCGTCGAGGGTGCGCATGTTGCCGAACGAGGACAGCGTGAACATGATCACGCCGATGCTGTGGAAGCGGCCCGTCCGCAGGGCCCGCGCCGCGCTGTTGGGCCGGTAGCCGAGGGCCCGCATCGCCTCGAGGACCCGCTTGCGCGTCTCGCCGTCGACGTTCTGCTTGCCGTTCGACACCCGCGAGACCGTCTGGCCCGAGACGTTCGCGCGCCGGGCCACGTCGGCCATCGAGACGCCGCGTCGCGGCCGGGTGGACGGGGACGGGCGGTCGGTCTCGAGTGACATGGGCTTCCCTTTATAGCGCGCCGCCCGTCAGCCGTGGTGCATCGTGCGCCGAACCGTGACGCAGGAACAGTCGCGGGTGGCGACGTGGACATGCTACGGTGACGCTCTGCCATGTTGACGTGAACATGACGGGCCCGCACTACTCCCCGAACGGAATCCCATGACGACGACGTCTCCCCCCGTCCCGCTGAGCGAGGTCGCCCCTCCGGCGTCCCCCCTCGCGGCCCCGAAGTCGCGGGCGAAGAGCGAGTGGAAGGGCCTGGCGTTCGTCGCCCCCTTCCTCGTCGTCTTCCTCCTGGTCTTCATCGCCCCGGTCGTCTACTCGATCTACCTCAGCCTCTTCCGCGAGCAGCTGGTGGGCGGCAACTCCTTCGTCGGCTTCGCGAACTACACCGCGATCTTCACCGACCCGAACTTCTGGGAGGGCTTCGGCCGCGTCCTGCTGTTCCTCGTCGTGCAGGTCCCCGTGATGCTCGTGCTGGCCCTCGTCGCGGCCCTCGCGATCGACAGCGGCCGCCTCCACGGCACCGGCTTCTTCCGCATCGTGGTCTTCCTCCCCTACGCCGTCCCCGCGGTCGTCGCGGTGCTGATGTGGGGCTTCATCTACGGCGACAACTTCGGCCTGGCCGCGAACGTCAACGACCTGCTCGGCTCCGACGTCGTCCAGCCCTTCTCGCGCGACTGGATCCTCGCCTCGATCGGCAACATCGTCACGTGGGAGTTCGTGGGCTACAACATGCTCATCTTCTACTCCGCGCTGAAGACGATCCCCGGCGAGCTCTACGAGGCGGCCGAGATCGACGGCGCCGGCCCGATGCGCGTCATCCGCTCGATCAAGCTTCCCGCCCTGCGCGGCGCGATCGTCATCGCCACGATCTTCTCGATCATCGGCAGCTTCCAGCTGTTCAACGAGCCGAACATCCTCCGGACGCTGGCGCCGAACATCATCACCACCTACTTCACCCCGAACATGTACGCCTACAACCTGTCCTTCGCCGGTCAGCAGTACAACGCGTCGGCCACGGTCGCCATCGTCATGGGCGTGATCACCGCGGTGATCGCCTACGTCGTGCAGCTCCGCGGCGCGCGGAAGGAGAACTGATGGCCCTCGCGACCGCTCCCCGGACGCCCGCCCGCGCCCCGAAGCGCCCGGCCGCCCGCCGCGGCTCCTCGGTGCAGCCCAAGAAGTCGATCGCCTTCACCCTGCTGATGTCGGTCTTCATCCTCTACAGCCTCGTGCCGCTGGCCTGGCTGGTCATCAACGCGACGAAGACGCAGGCCGGCCTGCTCTCGAGCTTCGGCCTCTGGTTCGACGGCGACTTCGTCTTCTTCCAGAACATCGCCGACACCCTCAGCTACCGCGACGGGATCTTCCTCCGCTGGCTCGGCAACACCCTGCTCTACGTCGTCGTCGGCGCCGGAGGAGCGACGCTCCTGGCCACGCTCGCCGGCTACGGCCTCGCGAAGTTCCGCTTCACGGGCCGCAAGGCGGTCTTCGCCGTGGTGCTCGGAGCGATCGCGGTCCCCGGCACGGCCCTCGCCGTTCCGACGTTCCTCATGTTCAGCCAGCTCGGCCTGACCAACACCCCGTGGGCGATCATCATCCCCTCGCTGATCAGCCCGTTCGGCCTGTACCTGGTGTGGGTCTACGCGGTGGAGTCGGTGCCCACCGAGCTGCTCGAAGCGGCGCGGATGGACGGGGCGGGCGAGTTCCGCACCTTCTTCACCATCTCCATCCGCCTCCTCGCCCCCGGCATCGTGACCGTGCTGCTGTTCTCGGTCGTCGCGACCTGGAACAACTACTTCCTCCCGCTGATCATGCTGAGCGACCCCACCTGGTACCCGCTCACCGTCGGCCTCAACCAGTGGAACGCGCAGGCCACCGGCGTCAGCGCGCAGCCGATCTACAACCTCGTGATCACGGGCTCGCTCCTCACGATCATCCCCATCGTCGTCGCCTTCCTCGGACTCCAGCGCTTCTGGCAGTCCGGTCTGAGCGCCGGCAGCGTCAAGGGCTGAGCCCTCCCCTACCCATCCCCCGGCCGGAGCGTCCTGCCCCGTCCACAGCACCCGCAGCACGAAGAAGTGAAGGGAAACACCACCATGAAGATCGCCCGTTCCGCCCTCAGGCGGACCCTGACGGTCGCGGCCGTCGCGGCCCTGGCCGCCGGCTCCCTCGCGGCCTGCTCGTCCACCTCCGGTGGCGGCACGACCACGAGCGCCGGCTCCGCCGCCGACCTCGACTCCGCCCTCGAGGCCGGTGGCAAGATCACGTACTGGAGCTGGACCCCCAGCGCCGAGGCGCAGGTCGCCGCGTTCGAGAAGGCCTACCCGAAGGTCGACGTCGAGCTCGTCAACGCCGGCACCAACAAGGACGAGTACACCAAGCTCGAGAACGCGATCAAGGCCGGCTCGGGCGCCCCCGACGTCGTCCAGATCGAGTACTACGCCATGCCGCAGTTCGCGCTGTCGGACTCGCTCCTCGACCTGTCGCAGTACGGCATGGGCGACCTCGAGGACAAGTACTCCGCCTCCACCTGGGGCAGCGTCAACATCGACGGCAAGCTCGTCGGACTCCCGCAGGACTCGGGCCCCATGGCGCTGTTCTACAACAAGACCGTCTTCGACCAGTACGGCATCGCCGTCCCCGCCACCTGGGACGAGTACGTGGCCGCGGCCGAGAAGCTGCACACCGCCGACCCGTCGAAGTACATCACCGCCGACACCGGCGACGCCGGCTTCGCGACCAGCATGATCTGGCAGGCGGGCGGCGAGCCGTTCACCACCGACGGCACGGACGTGAAGATCGACCTCGCCGACGAGGGCACCGCCAAGTGGACCGGCGTCTGGAACCAGCTGGTCGAGAAGAAGCTGCTCTCGGACACCCCCGCCTGGGGCGACGAGTGGTACAAGGGCCTCGCCGACGGCTCCATCGCCTCGCTGGTGACCGGCGCCTGGATGCCCGGCGTGCTGGAGTCCAGCGTCCCCGACGCCTCCGGCGACTGGGCCGTCGCGCCGATCCCGACCTACGACGGCACCGCCGTCAGCGCCGAGAACGGCGGTGGCGGCCAGTCCGTCACCAAGCAGAGCGAGAACCCGGCGCTGGCCGCCGCGTTCCTGCGCTGGCTGAACAGCGACCAGGCCTCGGTCGACGTCTTCCTGCAGAGCGGCGGATTCCCGTCGACCACGGCCGACCTCGACAGCTCGGACTTCACCGGTCAGGAGTCGGAGTACTTCGGCGGCCAGAAGATCAACGAGGTGCTGACCCAGGCCTCGAAGGACGTCCGCTCCGGCTGGTCGTACCTGCCCTACCAGGTGTACGCGAACAGCGTCTTCGGTGACACCGTCGGCCAGGCGTACGCCAACGGCACCAGCCTCGACCAGGGCCTCGCCGACTGGCAGAGCAAGCTCGTCCAGTACGGCAACGCGCAGGGCTTCACCGTCTCGGAGTAGCACCACTGCTCGACGCGGGGCCGGCCGGATCGCTCCGGTCGGCCCCGCGTCGTTCTCACGCTCGGACACACCGGGCACCGATCCTGAGGGGGATCCAGATGACCACCGCTCCCGAGAGCCGCTTCGCCATCGGCGCCGCCGACTTCGAGCTCGACGGCCGCCCGCACCGCATCCTGTCGGGGGCGCTGCACTACTTCCGCATCCACCCGGACCTCTGGGCCGACCGGATCCGCAAGGCCCGCCTGATGGGCCTGAACACCATCGAGACCTACGTCGCCTGGAACGCGCATGAGCCGCGCCGCGGCGAGTGGCGCGAGGACGCCGGGCTCGACCTGGGCCGCTTCCTCGACCTGATCGCCGCCGAGGGCATGCACGCGATCGTGCGCCCCGGCCCCTACATCTGCGCGGAGTGGGACAACGGCGCCCTCCCGGCCTGGCTCTTCCGCGACCCCGAGGTGGGCGTGCGCCGCTCGGAGCCGAACTACCTCGCCGCGGTCAGCGACTACCTGCGCCGCGTGTACTCGATCGTGGCCCCGCGCCAGATCGACGCCGGCGGGCCCGTGGTCCTCGTGCAGATCGAGAACGAGTACGGCGCGTACGGCTCCGACAAGGAATACCTCGCCGAGCTCGTGCGGGTGACCCGCGACTCCGGCATCACGGTGCCGCTGACCACCATCGACCAGCCCACTCCGCAGATGCTCGCCGACGGCAGCCTGCCGGGCCTGCACCTCACCGGCTCGTTCGGCTCGCGGACCACGGAGCGCCTCGCGACGCTGCGCGAGTTCCAGCCCACCGGCCCGCTGATGTGCATGGAGTTCTGGTGCGGCTGGTTCGACGACTGGGGCACCCAGCACCACACGACGGACGCCGACGCCTCCGCCCAGGAGCTCGACACCCTGCTCGCGGCCGGCGGCTCGGTCAACATCTACATGTTCCACGGCGGCACCAACTTCGGCCTGACCAGCGGAGCGAACGACAAGGGCCGCTACGCCGCGATCACGACGAGCTACGACTACGACGCCCCGCTCGACGAGGGCGGCGACCCGACCGCGAAGTTCTGGGCGTTCCGCGACGTCATCGCGCGCTACGCGCCGGTGCCGGAGGAGGTGCCCGCAGTGCGCCCGCCGGCCCCCGCCCTGACCGCTCCGCTCGTCCCCGGCCCGGCGCTGCTCGGCCTCGGCCAGGCGTTCGGACCGGCCGCGCACCTCGATGCGATGGCCAGCTTCGACGACCTCGGCCACGACGACGGCTTCGTGCTCTTCACGACGACGCTCGACGGCTCCTCCGCTCCGGTCCGCCTCGTGGTGGGCGAGGAGGTGCGCGACCGCGCCTGGGTGCTGCTGGACGGCGTGCCGGTGGGCGTGCTGGCGCGCGACCACCACGAGCGGGCGCTGACTCTGCCGAGCGGACGCGGCGAGCTCGCGATCCTGGTCGAGAACCAGGGCCGGGTGAACTACGGCACGCGCATCGGCGAGCACAAGGGCCTGATCGGAGGCGTGACGCTCGACGGCGCCCCGCTGACCGGCTGGGCGGCGCGTGCCCTCGCGCTGGAGTGCCTCCCCGACCTGGCCGTCGCGGCACCGACGTTCTCGGCCGGACCGCAGCTCGCCTCCGGCTCGTTCGACCTCGACGAGCAGGCCGACATGTACGTGGACACGCTGCACTGGGGCAAGGGACTGGTCTGGGTGAACGGCTTCCTCCTCGGACGCTACTGGCGCCGCGGACCGCAGCGGACGCTGATCGTCCCCTCGCCGGTCACCCGCGTCGGCCGCAACCGCGTCGTGGTGCTGGAGCTGGAGGGCATCGCCGAGCCGGAGATCCGCCTGCTCGCGGGAGCCGAGCTCGGGCACACCGAGATCTGAGCTGCGGAGCGGAGGCGGCGGGAACGGCCGTCGGAGGCGTGGGCTCGGAGTTCCGGGCTCCGTTGTGCGAGTGGGGCCGGGCCGACTCCGATCCGCACGCGCTGCCGGACCGCCTCCGGTCTGCGGGTGCCACCGGGCCGCCTCCGTCCTGCGGGCGGCGCCGGGCCGCCTCCGGGACGCGGGGCTCTGCTAGCCTCAGGCGCCCCGGTGCGGCGCCGGCGGGCGAAGGGGGAGACATGATGTCCAAGACACTGCTGCGCACGACTCTGATCGGAGGCGCGCTGCTGCTCGTCCTCTCGGGCTGCGCGGGGACCGCGACGAGCGGATCGACGCTCCGCCCGTTCACTCCGACGCTCCCCTCGTCGTCGGCCGCCCCGTCCGCCACCGCGACGGCCGCCGCCCCGACCGCCGACACCGCTCAGAAGACCGGCGAGCAGGTGGCCGCCGTGCTGACCGGCGTGCAGTTCGTGCCCGGCGAGTACGCGAGCATCCAGGAGATGCTCGACTCGATCTACCCCGGCCTCACCGCGACCGACGCGAGCTGCCTCTCGCCGTTCGGCCTGGGCTGGGACACCGCGCAGCCCGCCGCCGGACTCTCGTACGGCACCAGCGCCGACCGCTCCATGACCGCCGTCGTGTCGAGCACCGGCACCGCCGACGCGGCCGCCTCGCTCCTCGCGAGCGCCACCGACGCGACCACGCGCTGCGCCTCCGGCTCGACGCTCTTCGCCATGCAGGGCGTGCCGGTAGAGACGACCGTCGAGCGCACCGAGCAGACGCTGACCGGCGCCGACGAGACGCTCGGCTGGAAGGTGTCCGGAGCCGTGGGCGGCAAGCCGTTCTCGCTCGTGGGCATCACCGCGCGCGTCGGCGGCGACGCGGTCGCGCTCGTGGGCTGGGACCCGACGACGAACACCTCGTACGTCCCGCGCGCGACGCAGCTCGTCGTCGACGGGCTGTAGGGCGCTGGGCGCTGGACGCTGGACGCTCTGAGCTCTGGCTCTGAGCTCTGAGTCCTGCGCTCGGCCGTCCTCCCCTCCGCGAGAGTCCAGGAGTTGTCGCACTCGACGCCGAGTGCGACGACTTCTGAACAGCGGGCGCGGGTCGAGCGCCGGGACTCCGAGCTCTGAGCACTCAGCGCTGCACTTCGACGCCCTCTCCTTCGCGACTGTCCAGGAGTTGTCGCACTCGACGCTGAGTGCGACAACTCGTGAACAGTGGGCGGACGATCAGACCGAGCGCCTGAGCTCAGAGCTCTGCGCGTTGAGCTTCGAGCTTCGAGCTTCGAGCTTCGGGCTTCGGGCTTCGGGCTTCGGGCTTCTGGGCTTCGGCCTTCGACGCTCGCTCCTCCGCGAGAGTCCAGGAGTTGTCGCACTCGACGCCGAGTGCGACGACTTCTGAACAGTGGGCGGAGGATCGGGGCGGAGCGGGCACCGGGCACCGGGCACCGGGCACCGGGCACCGGGCACCTCCCGGGCTTCGGGCACCCCGCTCCCGGCGCGGGAGCGCGCCTCAGGCCAGCCAGGAGAGGGTGCCGCCGTGGGCGGCCGCGCTCGCGAGCGGGACGCCGTCGGCGGCGAGCAGGAACGGGGTCGGCTCGGGAGCCGTGCGGTCTCCGCGCGCGGCGACGAGGTGCGGGAGCAGCGCCTCCGCCTCGAGCGTCACCAGGCTCGCGCCGCGATCGGCGACCGTCGCCAGGACGCTCTCGCGCGCGGGCCACGGCAGGTAGACCAGGGTCCCGAGCGAGACGACGACCGTCCGCAGACCCGGCGGCACCGCGTCGAGCAGGGCGGGCAGCTCGGCGGCCGCATCACCCGCGACGATCGTGGGCGGGTCGTCCTGCAGAGCCTCCACGGCCGAGCGGAGCCGCGCGGCCCGCTCCGGGCGGTCGGGCGGGAGCAGTGCCTCCAGCCAGGCGACGTCCTCGGGTGAGCGGACGTCGAGCGGTGCCAGGTCGAGCCCCCGGCGCCACGCGACGACCGGCAGCCGCGCCGACGCCGGGCCTCCGCTCACCGCGCACCGCAGCAGAGGCGCGCCCGACCCGAGCCTCGTCTCGCCGTCGCTCGCCGTGAAGGCGTAGGAGTACCGCTCCGGCGCCAGGCAGAGCCCTGCGGAGGCGCCGATCTCGACGAGCGCCACCGGCTCACCGGGCTCCGTGATCCGCTCCAGCGCTGCGACCAGGGGCGCGCACCGCAGCGCCTCGTTGGTCTGCGTCCTCCGCTCGGCGGCGATCGGTGCCACCCGCGCCCATTCGCTCCGGAGCCACGCGGCGAATCCGGCGCCGTCGACGTCGGGCACGCCGAGCAGCCGCGCGACCGAGAAGAGCAGGGACGGCTGCCGGTGCTGCGCGGGCAGCTCGTCGATCAGGGCGAGGAGGCGCGCATCCTCTGCGACGGCGAGCGCCCACTCGACCTGCCGCTCGGAGGTCTGCGCGAGCTCGACGGCGGCGCGGCGGAAGCGGTCGGCGGAGGAGGGCATGCCTCCATCCTGAGGGAGCGGCGCAACGGTTCCTGCAGGCGGGCGCAGGACCTGCGCGGCGGGCGACAGCCCCGCCTCCGCGGATGTCGGTGGTCGCCGATAGAACGGACTCATGTCCGACACCGCTCCGAGCCCCGCGTCCGCGCCGGTCCGCGAGCGGCGCCTGCTCGACATCCGGCGGATCTACGCCGAGCCGGCCGCGCTCGAGTTGCCCCGCGGGCAGGAGGTCGTGGCGCGGTGGCCGGGCGCCGAGATCGTGCCCGTCGAGTCGCACTGGCTGATCCCGGAGGTGCACGGCGACGAGGCGAACGTCGCGCGCTGGGTGCGCATCAAGACGGAGGCGCTCGTGCTCGGGGTGAAGAAGTCGCTCGTCACGCGCCCGAACGGCCGCTCGGCCGACTTCATCGCCCCCTCCACCGCCAACGGCTGCGCCATGGCGTGCGTCTACTGCTACGTGCCGCGGAGGAAGGGCTACAGCAACCCGATCACGCTCTTCACGAACATCGAGCAGATCCAGCGCCACCTGGCCCGGCACATCGCCAAGCAGGGCCCCAAGGCCGAGGCGAACCAGTGCGACCCGGAGGCCTGGGTCTACGACATCGGCGAGAACAGCGACTGCTCCGTCGACGCGCTGCTGAGCGAGAACGTCCACGACCTCTGCGAGCTGTTCCGGATGTCGCCCACCGCCAAGGCGTCCTTCGCGACCAAGTACGTCAACCGCGAGCTCCTCGAGTGGGACCCGCTCGGGCGCACGCGCATCCGGTTCTCGCTGATGCCCGCCGAGACGGCGAAGGTCACCGACATCCGCACCTCGCCGATGGCCGAGCGGATCGCGGCGATCAACGACTTCGTCGACGCCGGCTACGAGGTGCACGTCAACTTCTCGCCCGTGATCCTCACCGAGACCTGGCAGCAGGACTGGACCGAGCTCCTCGACCAGCTCGACGCCGCCCTCCACCCGCGGGCGAAGGCGCAGCTCGCGGCCGAGGTGATCCTCCTCACCCACAACGAGGGCCTGCACGAGGTGAACCTCGGCTGGCACCCGAAGGCGGAGTCGCTGCTCTGGCAGCCGGGACGCCAGGAGCAGAAGGTCTCCGAGAACGGCGCCGTCAACATCCGCTACCGACGCGACCTCAAGCGCGCGGCCCTCGACCGCTTCCGCGCCCTCCTCGCCGAGCGCCTCCCCTACTGCCGCGTCCGCTACGCCTTCTGAGCGGCGGCGCGACGATTCGCGCAGGAGCGCACCCTCCTCCTCCCGCACACGCCGAGACACCGCCGCGGAGACGGCGTCTCGCGCACGAGCGCGGCGTCTCGACGGAGCCGCACGCCCTGTCCAGTGAGCGCACCGTCACGCCTCCTCCCGCTCCACCCGCCACGCCGAGACGCCGTCGGCCCGCCCGACACACCACTGCCGAGGCGGCGTCTCGCGCACGAGCGCGGCGTCTCGACGCAGCCGCACCGCCCACCGGCGGCACCCGGCAACTGAGCCCCGGAGTCGCCCGGCTGGGAGCCCGCCCGGCGGCCGGGGCCACTGCTTCGCATTCCGGATAGCGGCACGTGCCCTCCGAACGAGGGGCGTACTTTCGGAGAACAGCCGGAGGGACGGCCCGACCGCCCGACTCCACGGGCCTGCAGAGCAGGCGTCAGCGGGGATCGACGGCTCGGCGCGACGGCATCCGGACTCGACATCCCGGAGCCCGACACCCCCGGCTCGACACTCCGGACACTCGACTCGGCGGCACAGCACACCCCGGGTCCTGCTCCCCACGAACACCCCCCCACCATCTCGCACTCCCCCTCCCGGCGGCACTCGCCGGGGCACCTCACCGTCGCGGCCGGCACCCGCGACACAGCACAGAACGGCGGCACGCACCATGGGCGCTCTCCTCTACGGCACTCCCCCCACCTCGCACGAGATCGACGACCGCGCACTCGCGCACCTGCAGATCGTCATGATCAACAAGTTCCGCCGCGACGAGGCGTTCGCCTTCCAGCTCGACGCCTCGAGCGCGCACGGCACCGGACGCCAGACGCTCTGGCTGCACCCGACCATCCCCCTCCAGTTCTCGTTCCACGGAAGCCGCATGCCGGCGATCAACGCCACCTGGGTGCGCGCACTGATGGAGGAGGCCAACAGCGGCCGGGGCCTGCGGATCGTCACCGAGCCGGCGCAGCAGCCCGAGTCCTCCGGGCTCACGCACGCTGCCTGAGCGCGCCGTGTCCAGGCGCGACGACGACGAGCCGATGGAGGTCACCGACTTCGTCGAGCTCGCCGGTGCAGTGCACGACGACGCAGGCTTCGAGTGCTCCTCCACTGTCGACGGCGTGACGGGCGCGCTCTGCGTGCTGCCCGACTCCCTGGTGCTGCGGAGCGCCGGCACCGGCGACTCGACCCGCGTCGGCACCCGCGACATCCGCTCCTGGCGGGCCACTCCGGCCGGCGCCACCTTCTCGCTCGCCGTGGAAGCCGGAGCGCGGCACACCGTGGTGCTGCTCACGCAGTTCCAGGCGGCGACCGTCCAGGCCATGACCCGCGCCGCCGGACCCGCGACTGGTTTATCCGCTTAACGAATTCCCCGTTCGGGGCACGCGGTGAGGAGCGCTCCTCGTGCGACCCTGATCGGGATGAACGAGAAGGACGAGGTCATGCGCTCCGACATCGGCGGGCGTGACATCGAGCAGGCGCGGGCCCTCTTCGAGCAGTCGTACAACGGGCACCGCTTCGTCGTCGAGCCCGGCGAGGACTTCTCGTACCGCTACACCTCCGTCGGCGACGGCGATGTGACGCTCCGCGGCAGCCAGTTCGCCGGCTCCGTGCAGGGCTCGATCCAGACCGAGGGCGAGTACGTCGTCTCGTGGCTGACCGCCGGCGCGGGCGTCACCGATCTCGACGGCGACGCGGTGACCCTCGGATTCGGGCAGCCGGCGATCTTCGTCAACGACCGTCCCAGCCGGTTCGAGTTCCACGACTACCGCCAGAACCTCATCCACTTCGACGGCGCGTACCTCGAGGGCATCGCGGAGGAGGTCGAGGGCACCCGCGGCCCCCTCCTCTTCGACACCACCGCACGACCCGAGGGCGCGGCGCTGCGGCGCTGGTCGGCGACCGTCGCGACGGTCGCCCGGGTGATCTACGACGCCGACAGCTCGCCGCTGCTGCGCCGCGAGGCCGACCGCGCGGTCGCCGTCGCCCTGCTCGAGACCTTCCCGCACTCGACGCTGGACACTCCCGGCGACCTCGGAGTACCCCGCTCGGGGCGCCTCCGCCAGGCGATCGAGTACATGTACGAGCACGCCCACGAGCCGCTCCGGACCGAGCAGATCGCCGACGCGGCGGGCATCGGCCTGCGGACGCTGCAGACCGAGTTCCGGCGCGAGTTCGGCTTCACCGCGGTCGACTACCTGCGGCGGATCCGGCTGGACGGCGTGCAGAAGGAGCTGCGGGCGGGCGAGTCCGGAGTCGTCAGCGTCAGCGAGGTCGCACGGCGCTGGGGCTTCGCGCACCTCGGCCGGTTCTCGGCCTCGTACGCCCACCGCTTCGGCGAGCGCCCCAGCACCACGCTCGACACCTGAGGCGTCAGAGGTAGTCGGTCCCGCCGTCGTCCTCGCTGTCGTCGCCCTCGCCGCGCGGCTGCACGGTCGGCCGCGCGGGCTGGAGCCGTCGGGTCTTCTCGCGCATCGACTCCACCGCCTCCGGATCGTCGAGGTCGACGCCGCGGTCGAGCGCCGGGCTGGTGAAGAGCTGGCTGGCCGGTCCGACCAGGAGACGGGTCTCGCCGCGCAGCCCCTCGTCCGAGAGCGACGGCACCACGACCAGGTCCGACTTCCCCACGTTCGCCAGCGCCTGCGCGTACTCGACGACCGCCGAGCACACCTCGTCGCCCAGCAGCACGAATCCGCTCGCGTAGTACAGCTTCTGCATCTCGCCCTCCCCTGGATCCCGGACCGCCCCTCCGGTCGGCCCGTCCCCCGACGCTAGGACGGCGCCGACCGGGCGCCCCACCCCTTGACGGGGGTGGAGCGGAGGGGTCAGAGTCCGCGCGGAGGGGTCAGAGTCCGCGCGGAGGGGTCAGAGTCCGCGCGGAACGGGCAGTCGCAGCGCGGTCGCGAGCGCCTCGACGACGCGGGTCGCGCGCACGTCGCCGACCCCCTCCATCCGGTTGGTGAGGAACGCGAAGCCGACTCCCGCGTCCGGGTCGGCGAAGGCGACCTGTCCGCCCGCGCCGTCGTGCCCGAAGCCGCTCGGCGTGAGGCGGCCTACCAGGCGGTCGCGGAGGCGGGGCTCTCGATCCCCGGCGACATCGCCGTGGTGTCGTTCGACGACGACGAGCTGGCCGCCTACCTCCGCCCCGGGCTGACGACCGTGGCGCTGCCGCACGAGGAGATGGGCCGCCGGGCGGTCGAGCTGCTGCTGAGCGGCGCTCCGGGAGAGCGGGTGCTGGTGCCGATGCCGCTGGTGGAGCGGGCGTCGACGCGGCGGGTCTGACGGGCGGCGCCGGAGTCGCCTGGGGTCCGACCGGAGGGATCCGCTCGGCCGGCTGAGGCGGCTCCGCCCGACTCCACCGGGCCCGCC
>NZ_PSUZ01000044.1:0-13752 GCF_002932095.1 Rathayibacter sp. AY1G1 | reverse complement strand
TCCGCGGCCGCTGCAGCGGGGGGCGGACGGCGGTGCCGGGGACTGTGCTCACCCCTGCATCCAAACAGGTCGGCCGCACGATCGGGGGTGCTCTCGGGGCCGGCGGCTCCGGGATCCGTCCCGATCGGCGTCGTCGCTGTGCTCGCCGCATCCGTGCCGTCCGGCTCCGCGGAGCCCGGCGGGGTCGTGCTCTGTCCTGTCATGCTGCGAGTCTCCCGTGCGCCCCACGGCCCGGACCATCGGGGGAACCCCTGATCCGACCCCGAGAGCACCCCCGATCGTGCGGCCGACCTGTTTGGATGCAGGGGTGAGCACAGTCCCCGGCACCGCCGTCCGCCCCCCGCTGCAGCGGCCGCGGACGATGCTGCTCGGCGGAGTGTGCACCGCGGTCGCCGACCACCTCGGCTGGAGCGTGCGGAGGACCCGCCTCCTGGCCGTCCTCACGACCGCGCTCGGCGGGGGCGGCGCGCTCCTCTACCTCTGGCTCTGGGCGCTGGTGCCCCTCGCGCCGCTCGACTCGCGCGACGCGGATCCGGCCGTCCGCCGCTCCGCTCCCGTGGCCGGCCTGCTGACCCTCGCCGCCGCCGTCGCGGCGCTCGCCGTGCTGATCACCGTCGACAGCGGCGACGACGCCGACATCACCCGCGCGCTCGTCGCCGTCGGCCTGCTCGCGGGAGGAGCCGTCGGCTGGAGCCTCGGGCTCGACCGCGGCGACGCCGTCCGCCCCGCCCGGTACGGCTCCGCGGTGCGCCTCGCCTCCTGCGCGCTGCTGGTGCTCGCCGGAGCGGCCGTGCTCACCGGCCGCCCGAGCGCCCTCAACGCGGTCCTCGCCGTGGGCGTGCTGCTGATCGCCGCCGGCGTGCTGGCCGCGCCCCGGGTGGTGACCCTCTGGTCCGAGCTGATGGGCGAGCGCGCCGCCCGCGTGCGCGAGGAGCAGCGGGCCGAGATCGCCGCGCACCTGCACGACTCCGTGCTGCAGACCCTCGCGCTCATCCAGAACCGCGCCGGAGCCTCGAGCGAGGTCGCCCGCATCGCCCGCGCCCAGGAGCGGGAGCTGCGCGACTGGCTGTTCGAGCGCGACGTCCCGGTCGCCAACGACCTGGCCGCCGAGGTCCGGGCGATCGCCGCCGCCGTCGAGCTCGACTACCCCGTGCACCTCGAGGTGGTGGCCGTCGGAGCGTCCGTCCCCGGCGCCGCCGCGCTCCTCGCCGCGACCCGCGAGGCCGTGCTGAACGCGGCCCGGCACGCGGGCGGCGACGTCTCGGTGTACCTCGAGTCCTCCGTGCAGGGCGTCGACGTGTTCGTGCGCGACCGCGGCCCCGGCGTCGTCCTCGACGAGGTGCCCGGGGACCGCCTCGGCATCCGCGAGTCGATCATCGGCCGGATGGCGCGCGCGGGCGGCAGCGCGACCGTGCGCCCCGGAGTCGGCGGCACCGGCACCGAGGTGCATCTGCGACTCCCCGCGGAGGTCGAGCGGTGACCCGCGTGCTGCTGGTCGACGACCACTCGATTTTCCGCTCCGGCCTGCGGGCCGACCTCGCCCCCGAGCTCGAGGTCGTCGGGGAGGCGGCCGACGTCGACTCCGCCGTCGGCCTGGTCGCCTCGCTCGCGCCCGAGGTGGTGCTGCTCGACGTGCACCTGCCGGGCGGTGCGGGCGGAGGCGGGGCCGAGGTGCTGCGGCGCAGCGCCGGGTCGTCGTCGCGCTTCCTGGCGCTCAGCGTCTCGGACGCCGCGGAGGACGTGGTCGGCGTGATCCGCGCCGGTGCCCGCGGCTACATCACCAAGGCCAGCTCCGGAGCCGAGGTCAGCCGGGCCGTGCTCGCGGTGGCGGGCGGGGACGCCGTGTTCTCGCCGCGCCTGGCCGGCTTCGTGCTCGACGCCTTCGGGGCGCTGGCGGGCGAGCAGGCGGAGTCGGGGGACGAGCTCGACCGGCTCTCGGCCCGCGAGCGCGAGGTGATGCGCCTGATCGCCCGCGGCTACGCCTACAAGGAGGCGGCCGCCGAGCTCTTCATCTCGGTCAAGACGGTCGAGTCCCACGTCTCCGCCGTCCTCCGCAAGCTGCAGCTCTCCTCCCGCTACGAGCTCACCGCCTGGGCCTCCGCGCGCCGCCTGCTCTGAGGCGCGCGCGAGCAGTCAACCCCGTCCCTCCTCCCGCTCCTGCCGTCCGACACTGTCGGGACCGAGAGGAAAGGACGACCCGATGGTGACCACCACCCCCGCTCTCCCGACCCTGGCCGAGCTCCTCCGCGACTCCCGGCCCGTGTCGCAGCTCTACGTCGACCTCGCGATCGACTCCGGGGATCCGCCGGACATCTCGCTCGAGCGCGCCACGTCCCTCGGAGACGAGCTCGCCCGCCAGGGTGCGCCCCAGGCCGACATCCGGGCCCTCACCGCTCTGCTCGAGGGGGCCGGGCGCCCCCAGGGCGGCTGCTGCCTCTTCGCGGTCGCCGTGGACGGGAGGGTCGTGCTGAACGAGGTGCTGCCGGGTCGGCCGGTCGCGCCCGAGGGCGTCTCCTACAGCCCGCTCCCGGACATCGTGCCGCTGCTGCAGCACCGGCCCGACCTGCGCGTCCTCGTCGTCGAGACCTCGCGGGACGGCGGCGAGATCCGCCTGCACCGCCTGGGCGCGCAGCGTCCCGAGGCCGAGCAGGCCGTGCAGGGCCGCACCGACACCCTCCACAAGGCGCAGGCCGGCGGCTGGCGGCACGACCGGTTCCACCACCACGCGGAGGAGATCTGGCGGCGCACGCAGGCCGAGCTCGCCGCCGCGGTGGACGAGCTCGTGCGCGTGCACCGGCCGTGCCTGCTGGTCGTCGCGGGGGACATCCACGCCCGGCAGCTGCTCGCGCAGCAGCTCTCGCCGAGCAGCGCCGCGATCCTGGCCGTCGAGCCCGTGAACACGCGGGCCGCCGGCAGCGAGGAGGGGGCGCTGGAGCGGTTCGTCGACGAGCAGCTCGACCGGATCCTGCTGCGCGAGAAGGAGGACGTGCTCGACGCCCTGCGCACCGGGGAGCCGCGCCGCACCGTCGAGTACTCGCTCGGCGCGATCGTCACCGCGCTGGCCTCAGCACAGGTCGAGACGCTGGTGCTCGACCCCGGCCGGCTGCGCGAGCGCGCTCTGCTGGCGCTCGCCGCGGAGCCGTGGGTCGCGTCGGCCCCGGAGGAGGCGCTGGGCGCCGAGGTGATCGACTCCGTCGACGCCGCCCTCGCGCTGGCCCGCGCCGCCGTGCTCACGGACGCGCGCGTGCTCGTCACCGACTCCCGCACCGCTCCGGAGGGGGTCGACGTGGTGACGCTGCCGCACGACGCCGACGCCGCGGCGATCCTCCGCTGGCGCTCCGGCCCGCCGGTCCCGGGGGCCTGAGCGGCGGGTCCCCGAGCGTGGCAGGGCCCGGGCCCCGATCCTGTGATCGGTCCCGGGCCCTGTCCGGCCTCACGCCTGCGGGTCGTCCTCGCCCTCGGCGGCCGCGCGGCGGCGCGCTCCGAGGCCGAGCGCGGTGGCGCCAGCGGCCAGGAGCGCGGTGGCGCCCGCGATCAGGCCGACGCTCTCGACTCCGGTCGAGGCCAGCCCGCCGCCCGAGCCGCTGACGGGCAGCGGGGTCGGCGTGCCGGTCGGCGCGGTCGTGGGCACCGGGGACGGAGCAACGGTGGGCGCCGCGGTCGGCCCGGCGGTCGGTGCCGTGGTGGGAGTCGCCGTGGGCGCGGTGGTCGGCGGGGTCGTCGGTGCCGTGGTCGGCCCGGCGGTCGGCGTCGGAGTCGGCGCCACCACCTGCGAGGCCGGCAGGATCTGCACGATGGTCGGACGCGGTGCCGCCACCGCTCCCGCCGCCGTCGATCCGTAGTCCGGGAAGAACGAGGTCGGCGCCTCGAAGGTGCCCTCCTCGCCCGGGTGCTGCACCGCCACGAACACGTGCTGGTCGAGGTCGTGGACGATCGGTCCGCAGGTCTCGGCGTCGCGGGGCACCGAGAGGAACTGCTCCACCCTGCCGCGCGTCGCGCCCTCGAGCGCGACCTTGAAGAGCCCGTCGTTGTAGCCGATGCCGCTCGGGGCGCCATCGGTCGAGATCCAGAGGTTCCCGACCGAGTCGAAGGCCAGGTTGTCCGGGCACGAGATCGGCGAGACCTGGTCCGCCGGGAAGCCGGAGAAGTAGACGACGTCGCCCTGCGCCTGGTCGCCGCAGAGCATCAGCAGGTTCCAGGTGAAGGTGCGGCCGGTCTGGTCGCCGCCGTCCTCGATGATCTCGACGATGTGGCCGTCGCGGTTCTCGGTGCGCGGGTTGACCTCGGTCGCTCCCTCCTTCGCGCCCTCGGTGCCGCGGGCGGAGTTGTTGGTGCAGGCCACGTAGATCCGGCCGCTGACCAGGCTGGGCTGCACGTCCTCGCAGCGGTCCATCTTGGTCGCGCCCGCGGCGTCCGCCGCCTGGCGGGTGTGGACGAGCACCTCGGCGACGCTCATCCCGGCGATCGTCGAGGCGCCGTTCAGCACCAGGGGCAGCCACTCGCCGATGCCGTCGAAGCCGCCGTCCGAGGGGACCGCCCCGGTGCCGGTGATCTCGGCCACGGGGGAGTCGCCGGTGAAGCGGGCGACGTAGAGGTCGCCCTCCTCCAGCAGGGTCTTGTTGTGGGCGCGGTCGCCCTCGATGTAGCGCTTCGTCGAGACGAACTTGTAGAGGTAGTCGAAGCGCTCGTCGTCCCCCTGGTACGCGACCACGCGGCCGTCCGGGGCGATGATGACGTTCGCGCCCTCGTGCTTGAGCCGGCCGAGCGCCGTGTGCTTCTTCGGCGTGGAGTCGGGGTCGAAGGGGTCGAACTCCACGATCCAGCCGAAGCGGTTCGGCTCGTTCTCGTAGCCCGGGGTGCGGGCGTCGAAGCGGGGGTCGTCGAGCTCCCAGAGGCGCGAGGTCTCGGAGTCGGCGAGGCCGTAGCGCTTCTCGGCGTCGCTCGTGCCGACGGCGCGGAAGTAGCCGTTGAAGTTCTCCTCGCCCGAGAGGATCGTGCCCCACGGCGTCGTGCCCCCGGAGCAGTTGCCGAGCGTGCCGAGCACGGTGCGGCCCTCGGGGTCGGCGACCGTCTTCAGCGGGTCGGTGCCGGCGGCGGCGCCGGTCACCTCGTAGGGGGTGTCGAGCAGGTAGCGGCGGTTGCGCTCGCCCCCGCGGACGTAGGCCCACGGGCGGTCGACCGCGGTGCGGACCAGCTCGACGACGCTGAGGCCGTGGGCGGCGCGGCCGACGGCGCGCACGCGCTCCGGCTCCGCCTCGAGCTGCGCGGCCGGGAACATGATGCTCTCGTTCGTGTACTCGTGGTTCACGACGAGCAGGGCGCGGAGGCGCTTCGAGCCCGGGATCTCGACGATGTCGGTGTAGTCGTTGTTGTAGCCGAACTGCGCGGCCTGGGCGGCCTCCGTCTGGTCGGCGATGTCGAAGGCGGGGCTGTCGGCGAAGAGCGGGTCGCCCCAGCGGATGATCGGCTGCCAGGCGAAGCCCTCGGGGACGGTGAACCGGTCGACCGTGTACGGCACCGGAGCGATCGGAGTGAAGGCGAGCGGCGAGCCGTCGGCCGCGGTCGCCACGGCCGCCTCGGCGGTGGGCGCTCCTCCGGCGGAGGCGACGGCGACGGTGACCGCGCCGGCCAGGCCGAGGCCGAGGGCGCTGCGGCGGGAGAGCTGCGACGAGACGATGTCGCGGAAGTAGCTGTTGTGCGACGTGTTGCAGGTCGCGGTGGAGCAGGCGTTGGCGCACTTCAGCGCGCAGGTGACGGGGCTGCGCTTGCCGCGCACGTGGCCGGCCATCGGGAGGAGGAGCGGGCGGCGGGCGGTGTCTGACATGGAGGTCCTTCGATCACGAGCAGGAGACGCGATCGAGGCAAGCAGGGGGAGGGGGCGCCGATGCCGCCGGGTGGAGGCTCCTCCCTGAACGGAACGTGAACGTTCTCACAAGAAGGTGAGGCTCACCTTCCCTCCCGGCGGCCCTCCGACCGCGCCTCCAGGACCGCCCCGACGTTCCCCGCGATCCACTCGACGACCGGCAGCAGACGCTCCGCCAGCTCCGCTCCCAGCGGCGTCAGCCGGTACTCGACGTGCGGCGGGACGACCGGCCGCGCCTCGCGGTGCACGAAGCCGTCCTCCTCCAGGATCCGCAACGTCTGAGCGAGCATCTTCTCGCTGATCCCGCCGATCCGGCGCCGCAGAGCGCCCCAGCGCAGCGTGCCCGGAGCGAGCGCCGCGAGCACCAGGACGCCCCACTTGCTGGTGACGTGGCCGAAGACCTCGCGGCTCGGGCAGTCGGCGGAGTAGACGTCCCCGGCGAGCAGGGGGGAGTCGGCGATCGTCATGGGTGCTCCTCGGGACAGGGGTGATGACAGTACTAACGAAATAGTGGGTACTGCATTCCGGGAAGCGGGAGGAGGATGCGCCGGTTGCACCCTCCTGGCGGCGGACCCCGCCCGCCCCACCCGTCAGGAAGGACCCCTCATGACCCTCGTCGTCACCGGAGCCACCGGCCACCTCGGCCGTCTCGCCGTCGAGCACCTGCTCGCCCGCGGCACCGCCGCCTCCGACATCGTCGCCACCGGCCGCGACGCCGCGAAGCTCGAGGCGCTCGCCGCCGACCTCGGCGTCCGCACCGCCGTCGCGGACTTCGACGACCCCGCCTCGCTCGACGACGCCTTCTCCGGCGCCGAGGCCGTCCTCCTCGTCTCGGGCTCCGAGGTCGGCAGGCGCGTCGCGCAGCACACCGCCGCGATCGACGCCGCCGTCCGCGCCGGCGCGCGCCTGGTCTACACGAGCGCCCCGAAGGCGACCACGAGCGCGCTCATCCTCGCCCCCGAGCACAAGGCCACGGAGGAGGCGATCGCCGCCAGCGGCGTCCCCGCCGTCGTCCTCCGCAACGGCTGGTACAACGAGAACTACGAGCAGACCGTCGCCGAGCTCGCCTCCACCGGCAGCACCCTCTCGAGCGCCGGCGAGGGCCGCGTCGCCAGCGCCGCGCGCACCGACTACGCCGAGGCCGCAGCGGTCGCCCTGACCGACCCGTCCCTGGTCGGCACCGTGCACGAGCTCTCCGGCGACACCGCCTGGCGCTTCGACGAGCTGGCCGCGATCGTCGCCGAGGTCGCCGGACGCGACGCCGCGATCAGCCACGTCTCCTCCGACGAGCACGCCCGCGTCCTCACCGGCGCCGGCGTCCCCGAGGGCGGAGTCGGCTTCGTCGTCGGCCTCGACGCGAACATCGCCGATGGCCTCCTCGGCGGGACCGACGGCTCGCTCGCCCGCCTGATCGGCCGGCCGACCACGCCGATCCGCGCGTACGTCGAGGAGCAGCTCGGGCGCTGACGCTCCGGCGTCCCCGTCGGCCGGGTCCGGCTCGCAGGAGCACCCCGCTCCCGCGAGCCGGACGGTGGCGCGCCCGGCCTCCCGCGGCGCCGCGCCGGTCACTCCCTTCCGCGGCTCCGCGCCCGCCCTCCGCGGCTCCGCGCCCGACCCGCCGCACCTCGCGCCACCGTGTCGGCGCCCCGACGTAGGCTGTCCGCCATGACCTCGACGACGCCTCGCTCCGGTATCGACCGCTCCGAACTCGACCCCGCGACGCGCCCGCAGGACGACCTCTACCGGCACGTCAACGGGCTCTGGATCGACCGCACCGAGATCCCCGCCGACAAGGCGCGCTACGGCTCCTTCCACGTGCTCCAGGAGGAGGCGGAGAAGGCCGTGCGCGACATCATCGTCGAGGCGCAGACCGCGCAGCACGGCACCGAGGAGCGCCTGTTCGGCGACCTCTACGCCTCCTTCATGGACGAGGAGCGGGCCGAGGAGCTCGGCGCCGCCCCGATCGCCGACGACCTCGCCGCCGTGCAGCGGGTCGACTCGATCCCCGGCCTGCTCCGCGCGGTCGGCGCCTTCGAGCGCACCGGCGTCCCCGGGCTCTTCGGCCTCTTCGTCGACAACGACCCGGGCAGCCCCGAGCGCTACCTCGTCTTCGTCAACCAGGGCGGGCTCGGCCTGCCGGACGAGAGCTACTACCGCGAGGAGGAGTTCGCCTCCGTCCGCGAGGCCTACACGCCGTTCGTCGCGCGGATGCTGGCGCTGGCCGGCATCGACGCCGCCGAGGCCCGCGCCGAGCGCATCGTCGCCCTCGAGACCGACCTGGCCGCCGCGCACTGGGACAAGGTCCGCAGCCGCGACAGCCAGGCGACCTACAACCTCCGCTCCTGGTCCGAGGTCGAGGAGCTCGCCGCGGGCGTCGACCTCGGCGTCTGGCTCACCGCGATGGGCGCTCCGGAGGGGGCGCTCGCCGAGGTGGTCGTCCGCCAGCCGAGCTTCCTCCAGGGCCTCGCGGGCCTGCTCACCGAGGACCGGCTCCCGGCCTGGCGCGACTGGCTGTCCTGGCAGGTGATCCGCGGAGCCGCGGCCTACCTGTCCAGCGGCTTCGTCGACGCCAACTTCGACTTCTACGGCCGCACCCTCACCGGCACCCCGCAGAAGCGGGAGCGCTGGAAGCGCGCCGTCTCGCTCGTCGAGGGCTCGCTCGGAGAGGCGGTCGGCCGCACCTACGTCGCCCGCCACTTCCCCGAGACGGCGAAGGCCGCGATGGACGTGCTGGTCGCGAACCTCATCGAGGCGTACCGCCGCTCCATCGTCGACCTGGAGTGGATGAGCCCCGCCACCCGCGAGCGCGCGCTCGAGAAGCTCGCGAAGTTCACGCCCAAGATCGGCTACCCGGTGCGCTGGCGCGACTACTCCGCCCTCTCGATCGACCCGGCCGACCTGCTCGGCAACGCCCGCCGCGTGGCCGAGTTCGAGTTCGCCCGCGAGCTCGGCAAGATCGGCCGCCCGCTCGATCGCGACGAGTGGTTCATGACCCCGCAGACGATCAACGCGTACTACAACCCGGGCTTCAACGAGATCGTCTTCCCCGCCGCGATCCTGCAGTTCCCCTTCTTCGACGAGGCCCGCGACCCCGCCGCGAACTACGGAGCGATCGGCGCCGTCATCGGCCACGAGATCGGCCACGGCTTCGACGATCAGGGCTCGCGCTTCGACGGCGACGGCCGCCTCACCGACTGGTGGACCGAGGAGGACCGGGCCGCGTTCGAGGAGCGGACGAAGGCGCTCATCGCGCAGTACGACGCGCTCGCTCCCGCGACCACGCCCGGGCACCACGTGAACGGCGCCCTGACCATCGGCGAGAACATCGGCGACCTCGGCGGCCTCGGCATCGCCTGGAAGGCGTACCTGCTCTCGCTGGACGGCGAGGAGCCGCCCGTCGTGGACGGCTTGACCGGCGCCGAGCGCTTCTTCCTCTCCTGGGCGCAGGCCTGGCAGCAGAAGTCCCGCGACGAGGAGACGATCCGCCTCCTCGCCATCGATCCGCACGCTCCGGCCGAGTTCCGCTGCAACCAGATCGTCCGGAACATCGACGAGTTCTACGCTACTTTTGACGTCTCCGAAGGCGACGCCCTCTGGCTCTCCCCGAGCGAGCGCGTCACCATCTGGTAGTCGCCGCCGACCACCTCCGCACCACGGACGAGGAGGCCCGGGCATCGAGAGCCGACCGATGCAGCGGGGTCGTCCGCCGATCGCGCGTCCTGCCGGCGCGTGAGGACCCCGGTCCCCCTCCGCACGACCGCACTCCCGACCCGTAGAGGGGCCGTACCCGTGGTGATCCCCACCAGCGAGACCCGCCGTGAGAGCCGACGCAACCGCCGGGGGCGCCACAAGGGCGGCGGCGACCGCGAGAACTTCCAGCGCGGCTTCGACGCCCTCGGACGTCTCGCGATCGACGGGGTCGTCGTCTCGGCGCGCGCCGTCGACCTGGCGACCGGCCGCACCCTGTTCGCGGTCGACGACTCCGTCTCGATGCCCACCGCCTCCCTCGGCACCGTCGTGCTGCTGATCGAGGTCGCCGCCCGGCTGGCGAACGAGCCGCAGGAGAACCTGCGCCTGGTCGACCGGACCGCGGCGGACGCGGTCTCGGGCTCCGGGCTCTGGCAGCACCTCCAGGTGCCGTCGATGCCGATCGCCGACCTCGCCGCCCTCGTCGGGGCCTCCAGCGACAACCTCGCGACCAACGTCCTGCTGCGCCGCGTCGGTCTCGACGCCGTGCGCGAGCGGGCCGAGGCGCTCGGCCTCTCCCGCACCGCCCTGCTCGACGTCGTGCGCGACGAGCGCGGCCCGGACGACGCGCCGCAGCTCTCGATCGGCTCCGCGCGCGAGCTGACCTGGCTGCTCGCCACCCTCGCGAACGGCGAGATCGTCGACGCCGCCGTGAGCTCGCGGGTGATCGGCTGGCTCTCGCTCGGCACCGACCTCTCGATGGTCGCCGCCTCGTTCGGGCTCGACCCGCTCGCGCACCGCCACCCCGACCACGGCGTCCTGCTCGTCAACGCGACCGGCACCGACGTCGGCGTCCGCGCCGAGGCGGGCGTCCTCCGCGGCCCGCGCGCCGGAGTCGCCTACGCGGTCGCCACCCAGTTCGACGACACGACCCTGCACTACCGCCTCGCGGTGCTGGAGGGCATGCGCACCCTCGGAGCCGACCTGCTCGAGTACGTGCACTGACGGCTGCCGGGGCGGAGGCTCCTCCGGAGCAGGCCGACCCCGCGGGGCCCCTCGGGTGCCCCGTCAAGTCCGTGACCGGCTCCGGGGGCGCGACCTAGGCTGCCCGCAGCGGCGCCGCCTCCCGGGCGCACCGCGGAGAGGGAACCATGAGCAGCTTCGGCTTCGACGCCCCCGAGGACGTCACCGACACCACCCGCCCCGACGGCGACTCCCTGCCGGTCCCGCCGGAGGACCCGGCCGAGATCGACGACCCCGAGTCGATCGACGAGGCGCTCGACCAGGGCGCCGACGCCCGCCTCGGCGACGACCAGGACCCGCCGGAGCACCCCTTCATCCCGTCGCCCAGCTGATCGGCCGGCCGGGCGCCCCAGCGGCGCCCGGCCTCCTCCGACCTGGCTGCTCCTCCGAGCCGACTACTCCTTCGACCCCGGCTTCAGGCGGCTCGCGAGGCGCTTGATCGGGTGGGCGGGCTCGCGCTCCGCCGGATCCTCGACCTCGAGGCCGTAGAACGTGCCGATGTCGCCGACGAACGCCTTGCGGCGGGCCTTGTCGTACGCGCGGATCTCGCGGCGGAAGGCGATCACCGTCGCGACGCACATCAGGATCATCACGACGCTGAACGGCAGGGCCGAGAGGATCGCCGCGGTCTGCAGGGCGTCGAGGCCGCCGGCGACCAGGAGCGACAGGGCGAGCAGCGCGGTCGCGACGGCGAAGAACACGCGGATGCGGTTGCGCGGCTCCGGCTCGCCGCCGGTCGCGATCATCGACATCACCAGCGCTCCGGAGTCAGCGGAGGTCACGAAGAAGACGCCGATCAGGAGGATCGCGCCGATCGTCAGCACCGAGCCCGCGGGCAGTCCCTGCAGCATCGAGAAGAGCGCCAGGTTGGTGTCGACCGAGCCGTCGGCGCCGACGAGGCCGCCGGCGCCGTAGAGCTCCCGGTAGATGGCCGTGCCGCCGAGGACGCTGAACCAGAGGAAGGTCATGATCGTCGGCACGAGCAGCACGCCGCCGACGAACTCGCGGACCGTCCGGCCCTTCGAGACGCGGGCGATGAAGATGCCGACGAACGGCGCCCACGACATCCACCAGCCCCAGTAGAACGTGGTCCACGAGGCCTGCCACTGCTCGCCCTCGCGGCCGGCGTAGGCGCTGACCGTGAAGGTCAGGCCGATGAAGTTCTGCAGGTAGTTGCCGAGCGACTGCACGAACTCGCGGAGGAGGAACTGGGTCGGGCCGGCGACGAGCACGAAGACGAGGAGCGCGGCGGCGAGCAGCAGGTTGCCGGTCGAGAGCCACTTCATGCCCTTGCCCACGCCTGAGATCAGCGAGAAGACGGTCAGGCCCGTGACCACGGCGATGACCACGATCTGCACGGTGAGCGACGACTCCACGATGCCGCTCGCCTCCAGGCCCGCCGAGATCTGGGTGACGCCCAGGCCGAGCGAGGTCGCGACTCCGAACATGGTGCCGACCAGGGCGACCACGTCGATCGCGTTGCCCCAGCCGCCGCGGACCCGGCGGCCCAGCAGCGGCTCCAGGGCCCAGCGGATCGACACCGGCCGCTTGCGGCGGTGGATCGCGTACGCGAGGGCGAGGCCGACCACCACGTAGATGGACCAGGCGTGGACGCCCCAGTGCAGGTAGGTCTGCGAGATCGCGCTCTGCGCGAGCTGCGTCTCGGTGCCGGTGACGCCCGGGCGCGGAGTGGCGAAGTGGGTGAGCGGCTCCGCGACGCCGTAGAAGACGAGGCCGATGCCCATGCCGGCGGCGAAGAGGAGCGAGATCCAGGCGAGCATCGAGAACTCGGGCTCGTCGTCGTCGGCGCCGAGCTTGATGTCGCCGAAGCGGCTCACGCCCATCCAGATGGCGAAGGCCACGAAGACCGCGGCGATCAGCACGTAGTACCAGCTGAACGTGTTGACGACGGTGGTCTGCAGCGTCGAGAACACGGAGGTCGCGGCGTCGGGCGCGAGGATCGCGAAGGCCGCGATCGACAGCGTGAGGACGGCGGCGGGCCAGAAGACCCACCGTGCGAGGCGGTGCGGAGGGGCGGTCGTGCCCGCGGTGGCGGGGGCGGTGTCCGGGGAGGACGGGTGCTCGGACATGGGGTCCTCTCGTCGGCGGCAACCGTCCACGGTACACGGGGGCCCGTCGGCGGCCCCGGCCGGGGGAGCCGGGCTGGCATGATCCGGCCCCGGTGCGGGAGGCTGGACCCGTGCAGTTCAGAGTCTTCACCGAACCCCAGCAGGGCGCGAGCTACGAGGACCTCCTCGCCGTCGCGCAGGCCGCCGAGAGCCTCGGCTACGACGGCTTCTTCCGCTCCGACCACTACCTCCGGATGGGGGACGGCGACCCCGGCGTGGGCCCGTCCGACGCGTGGACGACGCTCGCCGGCCTCGCCCGCGAGACCGAGCGGATCGCGCTCGGCACCCTCGTCTCCTCCGTCACCTACCGGCCGCCGGGGATCCTCGCGATCCAGGTCGCCCAGGTCGACGCGATGTCCGGGGGCCGTGCCGAGCTCGGCCTCGGCACCGGCTGGTTCGAGGAGGAGCACGCCGCGTACGGCATCCCCTTCCCTCCGCGCCGCTTCGACCTCCTCGAGGAGCAGCTCGAGATCGTGACCGGCCTGTGGTCGACGCCGGTCGGCGAGCGCTACTCCTTCGCCGGCGAGCACTACACGCTGACCGACTCCCCTGCCCTGCCCAAGCCCGCCCGCCTGCCGCTGCCGGTGATCGTCGGTGGCGGCGGCCCCAAGCGGACCCCGGCGCTCGCGGCGCGGTTCGCGAGCGAGTTCAACCTGCCCTTTCCCGAGTTCGACGCGATCCCGGGGGCCTTCGAGCGCGTCGACGAGGCGTGCCGGGCGATCGGGCGCGAGCCCTCGTCGCTGGTGCACTCGGTCGCGCTGATCGCGGTCGGCGGAGGGGACGAGGCGGAGTTCACGCGTCGTGCGGCGGCGATCGGCCGCGAGCCCGCCGAGCTGCGCGAGCACGGAGTGGCCGGCGGCGTCGACGAGGCGGTCGACCGCCTCGAGTCCCTCCGCGAGGCCGGCTGCGAGCGCGTCTACCTGCAGTTCATGGACCTGCAGGACCTCGACCACCTCGACTTCTTCGCCCGGGAGGTCCTGCCGCGCCTGTCGGCGTAGGGCGGGCGCCGCTGCTGACTCTGCTCCGACCGTCCAGAAGTCGTCGCACTCG
>NZ_PSUZ01000043.1:0-14548 GCF_002932095.1 Rathayibacter sp. AY1G1 | reverse complement strand
CCCCTCCGAGCGCCCGTCGAGACCCACCTGCCGGGCGTCTAGAGGGTGGCGGGCCTCGTGACGAAGGCCGTCTCCAGGTAGGGCAGCTCGGCGCGGGCGAAGACCGCAGTGAGGACGCGGTCCTCGAACGCGACGCCGAGGCCGACCACGAGGGCGTCGGTGTCCACGCGCATCCCGTCGCGTGCAACGCCGTCCACCAGGACCGGGACGCCGTGCTCGACGGCCGACTCGGTCACGGGCCCGAGCAGGTCTCCCGGCAGGCCGCCGCGCACCCGCTCGTTCCGGAACTGATTGATCAGCACGTGCTCGAGGTGTTGCACCAGCGCCTGCTCGGGAGTAGCCCAGGGCCCGTCGGAGTCGAGGGGCACCGTGGTCCTCACGGCTTCCCAGAGCATCGGGTGCCTCATCTGCTCGCGGACCTTCATCAGGCTGTCGGGGAGCGGCCGACGCGGCGGCCCGTCGAGCTCGGCCCGCAGGTCGTCGTCGAGGTCGGCCAGGTTCACCGGATCGCTGCGATCGTCCGGATTCCGCCACAGAGCGTAGGAGAGGGATGCGGACTCGAGGTGGGTCCGCCCCTCCGACGTGGTACTCACGGTCGAGACGCCGAGCTCTTCGATCGACGGCTGAGGCGTCAGCGCGAAGAGGGGCCCGCCGAAGCGTGCCGTCACCTCGTCGGGCGTCGGAAGCTCGAACTCCTCGGACGGTCCAGGATCCACCACGAACATGCGCCTCAGCCTGCCCGCGGCCCACGCCGCGTGCAACGGCTGCGCGCGATCCGACGCGCGGCCGTCGCGACCGGTCCGGGGGAGCGTCCCAGCCCGCCCTCCTCGAGGGAACAGCACCGCCCCGTCAGCAGCAGCCGCAGGCCTCGGAGTCCTCGCTCGTCAGCGCGGAGATCGGCGTCGTGCAGGACTCGCCGCGCCAGGCCTCCAGGCCCTCGCGGACGGCGACCGCGGCGATCACGAGGCCGGCGACGGGGTCGGCCCACGTCCATCCGAGCGTGCTGTTCAGCAGCAGGCCCACCAGGACGGCGGCGGAGAGGTACGAGCAGAGGAGCGTCTGCTTCGAGTCCGCGACGGCCGAGGCCGAGCCGAGCTCGCGGCCGGTCCGGCGCTCGAGCAGGGAGAACGCGGGCATCACCAGCGGGCTGACGGCGGCCAGCACGATGCCGACGGGGGAGTGCTGGGCCTCCGAGAATCCGAGCAGCGCCCGGACCGAGTCGACGGCGACGAACGCGGCCAGGCCGAGGAACGAGACGGCGATCACCCGCAGCGCGGTGCGCTCGCGCGCCTCCGGATCGCGGCCCGAGAACTGCCAGGCGACGGCCGCGGCGGAGAGCACCTCCACCACGGAGTCGAGGCCAAAGGCGACGAGCGCGGTGGACGAGGCGACCGTCCCGGCGGCGAGGGCCACGATCCCCTCCACCACGTTGTAGCCGATCGTCGCGCCGACGATCCAGCGGATGCGCCTCTGCAGCACGCGGCGGCGGGCGGGGAGGAGCGGAGCGCGCAGGGCGCTCATGCGCAGCGGCAGTCGTCGCCGGAGCAGCAGTCCGGATCGACGACCAGGGCCAGGCGGAGCAGGTGGTCGAGCGCCCCGGCGATCCGGGTCTCGGCCAGCCGGTACCAGGTGTACCGGCCGTCCTTCACGGCCTCCACCAGCCCGCATCCGCGGAGGCACGCGAGCTGATTCGACATCACCTGCCGCGAGACCCCGAGCGCGTCCGCGAGGTCGGAGGGGACGGCCGGAGCCTCTCGCAGCGCGAGCAGGATCCGGGACCGCGTCTCGTCGGCCAGGGCGGATCCGAGGCGCGCGAGAGCAGCGGAGTGGGTGAGGGTCGCGGTGGCGGGCACGGGAGCGACGGTACACGCGATGCTGTATCGAGCGCGAGGGCGGTGGTCTCTCCTCGAACGTGCGAGCCCCCCATCCTGCTCCCCCCGTCGGGTGGGCGGACGGGCCGCACTGCCGCGGATCCCCGGGGCCGGCCTCCACGGCGCGCCGCGTACGGCCCGTGCGCCGTGCCAGGATCCCCTTGATCGCGGCGCCCGTCCGCCGCTCCGCCGCTCGGTCTCCTGGAAGGGCCACGGACCCGCCTTGCTCGATGCCACGACCCTCCGCGTCGCCTTCGGGGTCACCGCCCTCACCCTCTTCCTGCTGTTCGCGCTGGTCACCTACCGGTCGACACGCTCGTCCTTCAGCTTCTGGTGGTGCACGGCGCTCGCGCTGTTCATGGGCGGCTCGCTCGCCTACCTCCGCGACGGCACGGCCGACCAGGTGTGGGCGAATCCGCTCGGCAACGGGCTCATCGTGGCCGGCGCCGCCGCGGTCTGGGCGGCGAGCCGCTCCCTCCGCGGCCGGCCGACGCCGTGGTGGCTGGTGGTCGCTCCGACCGTGGTGGTGACGGGCGTGTCCAGCCTCGACTCTCCCGCCGTCAACGACTGGTCGGGAGGGCCGCTCTACCTCGCGTCGATGGCGCTCCTCATCGGACTGTCGACCCGCGAGATCGCGCTGCTCGGCGCCGGACGCTCGCGCACGCGCTGGCCGCTGCTGCTGAGCTCCGGCGCCCTCTCCCTCTACTACGCGCTCCGGTTCGCCGTGTTCCTGGCCGCGGGGCTGCGCAGCGAGCTGTTCGCGACCTGGTTCGGGACCCCGACCACCACGCTGATCACGCTGGTGCTGCTGGTCGTGGTGTCGTTCAGCATGGCCTCGCTCAGCGGCGAGCAGGTCGCGCAGATGCTCACCGCCGGCGCCGCCCGCTCGCGGCAGGAGCTCGCCGACGGCGAGAGGGTGCAGCGGCGGCTCGAGCCCCGCTCGGTCCCGGACCTCCCGGGCTACGACGTCGCCGGCGCCTGCGTGCCCAGCGGGACGGTGAGCGGCGACTTCTTCGACTGGCGCTGCACGCCCGACGGGCTCGCCGTCACCGTCGCCGACGTGATGGGCAAGGGGGTCGGCGCCGCGATGATCGCGGCCACGGTCCGCGCCGCCCTGCGCGTCACTCCTCCCGCCCTCGGCCCCGCGGCGACGATGGCGCTCATCGACCGGGTCGTCGAGCCGGATCTGTCGGCGAACGACGCGTTCGTCACGCTCCTCCACCTGCGGCTCAGCGCCTCGACCGGCGACATCGCGCTCGTCGACGCCGGCCACGGACTCGGGATCGTCTGCCGCACCGACGGCTCGCGCGAGCGCATCCCCTCCGCCCACCTGCCGCTCGGCCTCCTCGGCACGCAGGAGTGGGAGCCGACCGGCCTCCGACTCCACCCCGGCGACCTGCTGCTGATCTGCAGCGACGGCGTGCTGGACCTCTTCGACGGCTCCCTCGCCGCCCTCGACCGGGTGGCCGACGCGGCCGTCGCCGCCCCCGCGACCGCCGCCGCCGCGGTCGCCGGCGTCACCCGCCTGGCGGCCGAGGGGCTGCTGGCGGACGACGTGACCGTGGTCGCGATCCGGCGGACCTCAAGGAGCTGACCCGGCCTCAGCCCCGCCCCGCCTGCAGCCGGAGCCCGGCCAGCAGCAGGTCGAGGCCGGAGCGGAACACGTCGAGGTCGTCGTGCGTCGCCATGACGTCGGCCGCGTGGTGGCCGAAGGGGAACTCCTCCGGATCGAGGGCGCGCCAGCGGTCGGCCAGGTGCTCGAGGAACTCGCCCCTCTCCATCCCGCTCTCGAGGAACTCGCGGGGCGGCGGCTGCGCCAGGTCGGCCGCGACTCCGACGACGTAGCTGACGATGGACGACACGGCGTGGAACCGCTGCCGGGGCGTCAGGTCGAGAGCCATGAGCTGCTGCCCGAGGCGCTCGTACATCGCCATCGAGTTGGGCTGCACCCCGGTCGTGCGGAGCATGTAGAGGCCGAACCAGGGTCGGCGGACGCACTCGTCGAAGAGGGCCAGTGCGACGGCGCGGACGTTGTCGATCGGGTCCGGCCCGTGGGTGAGCGGCTCGCTGTCTGCGAGGACCCGACCCATGACCTCGTCGGTCGCCCGCTCCAGCAGCTCGTCGCGGCTGCCGACGTACCAGTAGATGCTCGCCACACCGCCGCCGAGTCGGGCCGCGAGCGCGCGGAACGTGAGGGCCGACTCCCCGGACTCGTCGAGGATCGCGATCGCCTCGGCCAGCACGGTGTCGAGCGAGTGCGACGCTCGGCGGCGGCCCCGGGCGGGGGAGGGCGCGGCAGCGGTCTCCGTCGGGCGATCTGCAGGCATGGCTTGCATCTTACTGAGCGGCGTTCCATACTATCGAACGCCGTACGAGAGTCGAACGGCGTTCGATAGGAAGGCGCCTCGATGTCCGCTCCGACGACCACCTCCGCCGAGTCCCGCGCTCACACCTCCCTCCGCTCCGCGGCACTCCCGCTCGCCGCTCTCTGCCTCGCGTTCTTCGTCGAGATGGTCGACAACACGCTGCTCTCGATCGCCCTCCCGACGATCGGACGCTCACTCGACGGGTCGACCGCCGGACTGCAGTGGGTGACCGGTGCCTACTCCCTGACCTTCGGCGGGCTGCTGCTGACAGCCGGGTCCGCCGCCGACCGGTTCGGCCGCCGCCGCGTGCTCCTCACCGGCCTCGCCGCGTTCGGGCTGATCAGCCTCGCCGTCGTCCTCGTCACCGACATCGGCCAGCTGATCGCCCTCCGCGCGGCGCTCGGCTGCGCCGCGGCCGCCATGGCGCCCGTCACGATGTCGCTGGTGTTCCGGCTCTTCGACGACGAGAGGCTCCGCATGCGGTCGATCACGATCGTGATGATCGTCGGGATGTCCGGCATGGTCCTCGGCCCCCTCCTCGGCGGCTCGATCCTCAGCACCGTCAGCTGGCAGTGGCTGCTCGTCGTCAACGCCCCGATCGCGCTGCTGGTCTGGATCGGCGTGCGCCTCGGAGTTCCCGCGGACCAGCGCGCCGACCTCACCTCCGGTCGGCTCGACCTGCCGGGGACCGCCCTCACCGTCGCCGCGGTGGGGCTCGGCTGCTACACGCTCACCAGCGGAGTCGAGAACGGCTGGCTGTCGCTCCTCACGATCGCCTGCGCCGCGGGCACCGTCGCCGCCGTCGCGGGATTCGTCGTCCGCGAGCGCCGCGCCGTCTCGCCCATGATCGACCTCGCGATCTTCCGCGCCGGCCCCGCGCGGGGAGCGGCGCTCACGCAGCTCGGCGCCTCGGTCGCCTTCGCGAGCGTCCTGTTCGGCCTGATCCTGCACTTCCAGTACGCCTACGGCTGGAGCCCGGTGCGCGCCGGCCTCGCGAACCTGCCCGTCATCGTCACGATGCTCGCCGCCACTCCGGTCACCGAGCGCCTCGCCGCGAAGCTGGGGCACCGCGCGGCCTGCCTGATCGGCACCGGGCTCCTGGTCGGCGCGCTGCTCGGGATGTCCTGGGCGGTGGACCGGGGCTACCTCGCGATCGCCGTGATGATGGTCGTGATGACGGTGGGCCTGCGGACGATCATGACCATCTGCGCCGTCGCCCTCGTCGAGGCGATGCCCGCGAACCGCACGTCGATCGGTGCGGCGCTCAACGACACGGCCCAGGAGATCGGCACCAGCATCGGCACGGCCGTCGTCGGCACGCTGATCGCCGCACTGGTGGCGACCACCCTCCCGGCGGGCGCGTGGAGCGCGGACCTCGTCCGGAGCTTCTTCGCGGGTGAGCGGGTCGCCTTCCTGGTCGTGGCGGTCCTCGTCGGCGTGATCGCGACGATCGGCTCGCTGTCCCTCAGCGACTCCCGCTCCACCGAGGAGCCGGCGGCGGCCTAGTCCGTCGGGTCGCGCCGGGCGTCCTCGAGGTCGGCGATGTCCGTGTACTCGAGGAAGTCCAGCGGCGGGATGTCCGTCATCTCCTCGCTCCACGAGGGACGGGCCGGCTGCATGCGGCGCGTCTCGAGCTCGATGTGGGCGATGACCTCCGCGTCGTCCGGCTCCTCCACCTCGCTGCTGTCGATCGGCAGCGACCAGAGCTGGCTCGCCGGCCCGATCAGCAGGTGGGCGTAGGCGCGGCCGCCGCCCTCGGTCAGGACCGGCACCGAGACGACATCCGACTTGCTGACGTCCGCGAGGGCCCGGGCGTACCGGAGGACCGCCTTGCAGGTCAGGTCGCCGACGAGCAGGTGGCCGCTGGAGTAGTGCAGTTTCCGCATGCGTCCAGCCTCCGCGCGCCGCCCGCGGGGCCTCAAGAGGGTTGCCCTGGGAAGGCGGTGCCCCTAATGGGCCGGGAGGTCCCGCCCGATCGGGGTCATCGCTCCGGGTGTCCGGCGCTCTCGCGGAGCTCGCGGCCGTCGGCGACGTCCTCGGCGTGCTTCTCGGCTTTCTTGTCGCTCTGCCGGGTGTCGCGGGGCGGGAGCTGGATGTGCTCCTCGGCTTCGATGCCGGCCTGCAGCTGGCGGCCGCGCTCGAGCTCGGCGTCGAACTCGGCCCCGAAGAGCAGGGCGAGGTTCGTGATCCAGAGCCAGAGGAGGAAGACGATCACGCCGCCGAGGGCGCCGTAGGTCTTGTTGTAGTTGCTGAAGTTGGCGACGTAGAACGCGAAGCCGGCCGACGCCAGCGCCCAGACGACGAGGGCGAGGATCGAGCCCATGCTGGTCCAGCGGAACTTCGGCTGCCGCACGTTCGGCGACCAGTGGTAGAGGACCGCGACGATCACGACCATGATCGCGATCAGCACCGGCCACTTGGCGATGCTCCACACGGTCAGGGCGACCTCGCCGAGGCCGACGGCGTCGCCGATGGTCTGCGCGACGGGTCCGCTGAGCACGAGGATCAGCCCGGCGATCACGAGCAGGAGGACCGTCACGAGGGTGACGGCGAGCATCGTGGGGCGCAGCTTCCAGATCGGGCGGCCCTCGTCGATCTCGTAGACGCGGTTCATGCCGCGCCCGAAGGCGCCGACGTAGCCGGAGGCGGACCAGAGGGCGCCGAGGACACCGGTGACGAACGCCAGGCCGGCGGCGGGGCTGGAGGTGAGCTCCTGGATCGGGCCGCGGACCGTGTCGAGGACGTCGGCCGAGACGAACCCGCCGGCGATCTCGAGCACGGTGTCGGTCGTGGTCTCGGCCTGGCCGAAGAGGCCGAGGATCGAGACGATCGCGAGCAGCCCGGGGAACAGCGCGAGGACGGCGTAGTAGGTCAGCCCCGCCGCGATGTCCGTGCACTGGTCGGCGCCGAACTCGCGGAGCGTCTTCTTGAGGACGTAGCCCCACGAGCGCTTGGTGACGTCCGTCGGTCCGTCGGGCTTGCGGGAGTCGTCGGGGTCGGGCGCGGTGCGGTCGCGCTCGGTGCTGGTCTGGGCCACGGTCGTCCTCCATCTCGAGCGTCTGCGGATCGTCGGGGACGGAAGGACCGCCTGCGATCGCTCCGGCGCCCCGGCGACGCCGTGCTCGCCACCGACCGTAGGAGCGCCGGACGCTCGAGGCAGGACGGTTGACAGCCGCCCGTCGAGTCCGGTGGGGGAGGTGTTCCGCGGTGGCGCCCGCGCTCAGAGATGCGCGAGCAGCCTCTCGCACGCCTGCTCGCAGCGGCGGCAGGCCTCGGCGCAGATCCGGCAGTGCTCGTGCATCCCGGCGTGCTGCTCGCAGTCGTCGGCGCAGGCGCGGCAGGCCAGGAGGCAGGCCTCGACGAGGGCGCGGACGGCCGCGGATCCGACGACGCCTCGGCGCGACAGCACGGCGCCGGTCGCGGCGCACACGTCGGCGCAGGCGAGGTCGGTGCGGATGCAGTGGACCAGCTCGGCGACCGACTCCTCGCCGAGGCACGCGTCGGCGCAGGCGGTGCAGGTGAGCGCGCAGGCGCCGCACGCGTCGATGCACTCGGCCAGGACCTCCGGATCGACGCCGCGCAGCTCCTCGGGGTGGCTCCGGATCATGTCGCTCGTGCTGCTCATGGCGCGTCCTCTCGTCGTGACCCCGGCGGGTCGATCGGTCCGGGCGACGCTACGGGCCCGCCCGCCGCCGGGCGAGGGCCTGGCCAGGCACCGCGGCCGGTGATAGCCGGGCCGTCAGCCCCTCACGACGAAGGCGTCGTGGATCAGGTTGCCCCCGGTCGCCGCCGGATTCCGTGTGCTGCCGCGGGTGATCGTGACGGTGTGGGTGCCGGCGGGCAGGGTCCCGCTGGTCCAGACGGTCTGGGCGGAGCGGGTGGTGGCGCTGTAGCGGTCGACCGAGGCCACGAGGACGCCGTCGAGGCGGACCTCGTCGATCCCGGACGTGCTGGACCGGCGGCTCACCCACGAGACTCCGGTGCCGGTGAAGCGGAGGGTGGCGGAGGCGCCCCCTGTCGACGAGAAGGAGACGCCTCCGCCGCTGTCCGCGGAGGAGGAGGTCGTGGACCAGGTGCCCGTGACGGCGACGGCCGGCGAGCCGTTCTGGTGGGTGCCGGCCCCGACGGCGGCGAGCGGAGTCGCGGTGGCGGTCGGCGTCGAGGTCGGCGCGGCGGTGGCGGTCGGCGTGGGCGTGGCCGTCGGCACCGGAGTGGCGGCCCTCTTCGCGAGCACGATGGACGCCGTCGCTCCCTTCAGCCCGCTCGGCCGGAACGTGATCGTCGTCGCGGTGCTCGTCCTGCTCGTCACGCTCAGGGCGGCGCTCGAGGACACCGTGCCCGCGGTCGGCCGCGCGAGCGTCACGGTGAGCGCGCTCGTCGAGACCTGCGTCGGGTCGACGGTCGAGACGGTCACCGTGTCCGCGTCCTCCCGGATCGAGACCAGTCCGGCGCCGGTGATGCTCGCGACCCGGGTGCCTCCGACGAGGACGGGGCTCGTGGTCCCGGCCTTCCACGACACGGCGCTCACGGTGCCGGTCGAGCGGTCGCGGGCGGCGCTCAGCTGGGGTGTGTTGCTGAGCACGGTCACGTCCGGGTCCGCCGCGTACGCGGCGGTCGCCGCCTCGGAGGCGCCGGGGAGGACCGTGTACGCGTAGGAGGCGCCGGTCGGGTTCGTGCCGTGGCTCGTCGTGAGGGAGTAGTAGTGGCCGGTCACCGGCGCCGTCGGACCGGCGGCGCTCACGGCGCTCCAGGCTCCGGTGCGGGTCCGTCCCTGCGCGGTCAGGGCGATCGGCGACGGGAAGACGTAGCCCACCGACTCCGCGGAGCCGGTGATCGAGGCCCAGCGGGCGGTGCTCGTGGCGGTCGCCTCCGCACCGCGGAGGACGCCGTCGACGCGGAGCCTCGCATCGGGAGCGACGTCGCGGCGGTCGTCGATCACCGTCTCCGCGCGCCGGCGCGCCCCGTCCCAGCCGGTCCCGGACATGTCGGTCGCCGTGATCCCGGAGCCGAGCGCGAGGATCTCGTCGTCGAAGGTGAACCAGGCCTTCTTCGCGACCAGGCTCACCGACGCCGCGTCGAAGTCGAGCGCCGCGATCCCCGTCCGCCGCGACGGGCTCTCGAGGCTCCCGGTGAAGGTCGTCGTCGGGCGGGACGACGCGCCCTCGCCCGCGCTCCGGACGATCGTGTCCTCGGTGGTGCCGGGCATCCGGTACGGGTTCGCCGTGGCCCAGTAGCCGTCGTCGTACTGGCGCCCGCTGCCCAGGTGGAGCGAGGTCGCGCCGTCGCCGGTGTACCAGCCGCTGCGGTTCTCGCCGTTGAGCGACTCGTAGCGCGCGATCCGCGTGCTCGACAGGCCGACGGCGAAGCCCGAGGTCGCCGTGGTCCGCGTGAAGCGGTCCATCCCGGCGAAGGCCCGGACGCCCGAGCCGATCGGGGTCGCGGTCAGGCCCGTGTCGGCGAGGACGAGCCGCGCGCGCACGACGTCGCTGACGGACCCGGCCGTCTCGATGCTCACGGGGCTGCCGGAGTTGCAGGCCAGCCAGCTCTTCGCCAGCGCGTTCGTCCGTGTCCTGGCCGAGGGAGGGGCGCTGTCGGCGAGGCGCAGCACCGCCGCCTGCAGCTGGACGCCGACGTCGCCGTCCTCCGACTCCGCCCGCGCCGTCTCGCGGCCGCGGACCGTCGACATCACGGCGCCGCACCAGGTGACGGGGGCGAAGGAGGAGGCGAGCCGGTCGTACACGCCGAGCCCCTCCGGGCTCGTGATCTCCCAGCGGGAGCCGTCGAGCAGCGCGTAGAGGTCGTCGAGGGTGTCGAGCATCGAGAGCCCGTACCCGCCGCTGTAGGCGAAGACGCTGTGCTGCACGAAGGAGCCGTCGGCGTGGAAGCCGTCGCCGGACGCCACCGTCCGCAGCGCCGGGTCGATGCCGGCGGCCGCCTCCGCGATCTTCGCCGGCTGCTTCAGCAGCACCGCCCGCCCGGCGATGACCGCCGCCGTCCAGACGCGGTTGGCGCCGGTCCGGGTGACGGTGTCGGCGAAGCGCGTCGAGGCCGACAGGTAGGCCTGCACCTGCGCCGCCGAGAGGTCGGGGTAGAGGAGGGCGGTGATGCTGTTCAGCTCGAGCGGGATGCCGATCTGCTGCTCCCACCAGCGGGAGGTGCCGGTGGTGGAGCGGTTGTAGCGGTTCGCCGAGAGCCAGTCGGCGGTCGTGACGACGTCGCGGAGGAGCGCCGGGTCGCCGCTGAGGGCGGTGCCGGGGGTCTTCAGCGCGGTCGCGAGGACGGTGACCCGCTTGTAGGCGGCCCACACCTCCACCGCCGAGGTGCCCGTGACCAGGTCGGGCCAGGGCTCGCCGCCGTCGGTCTCGAGCGTCGACCAGTAGCCCTCGGCCTCGGCGACGAGGCGGCCCTTCGCCGCGGCGAGGCCGCCGACGCTCCCGCTTCCCGGGATGGTGCCCGTCAGATCGGCGACGAGGGCGAGGCGCATCGCGTCGTACTCGTCGCCCGCCGAGTCGACGGCGGACGCTGTCGGCGCGGCGGCGAGCGGGAGGATCAGGGCGGTCACGAGCAGGAGCGCCGCAGCGAGCGGGCTCCCGCGCCGGGGCGCGTCGGATCGAGAGGGTCGGTTCGTCTCCGCGCGCGATCGGCGGAGGGGACGCGGCTGGGTGGGCACGGGCGCTCCTGAGGCGACGCCCACGAGCCTGCGGGCTTCGGGTGCTCGCGGGTCGCCGGGGGAGCGTCGGGTGAAGAGTAGGGGTCCGCTCCGTCCGGCGGCAAGAGGCGGAGGCGAGGACGGCCGGGATCGGCCACCGCCGACGCTCCCGACCGCGCGATCTGCGACAGCCGTACCCCGTGAGGGGTACAGAGGCGCCTAAGGTCCCCCACCCGTCAAGCGGGGCGATACGGTCGGAGGTGCGTGTGCGCTCCGGGGAGTCCCGGCGCGGCGCGCAGGGGGAAGGGGGCACGGATGATCGAGGCCGAGCAGGATCCGCGGCTGGTGGCGCTCGAGGCGCTCGAGATGATGGGGTCGGCTCCGGAGGAGCGCTTCGACCGGATCACGCGGATGGCCGAGGAGCTGTTCCGCGTGCCCGTGGCCGAGATCCACTTCCTCGACGACACCACGCTGTTCACGAAGTCCCCGCAGCGTCCGGACGCCGTGCTCGCCTACCCGCGCGCCGGCACTTTCTGCGACGCGACGCTCGAGAAGCGCACCACCTTCGTCGTGCCGGACCTCGGTGCCGACGAGGCGTGGGCCGGGCACGAGCACGTCGCGGGGTACCCGCACGTCCGCTTCTACGCCGGGCGGCCGCTGTCGGTCGAGGGCGACCTGCAGCTGGGCACCCTCTGCCTCATCGACTTCGTGCCCCGGAGCCTCACCCCGGACGAGCGGCAGCTGCTCGAGGAGTTCGGCGAGTGGGTCGAGCGGGAGCTGCGCGACACGGCGGAGCGCGACCGCGCCGCCGACATGCAGACGCAGATGGCTCCCTCCTCCCTCCACCACCCCGCCGGCTACGAGCTCTCGGGGCTCTCGCTGCCGCGGTGGACGATCACCGGCGACTTCTACAGCTGGCGCGGCGACGACGAGACGGTCGACCTGACCCTCGTGGACGTGATGGGCAAGGGGACGGCGGCGGCGATCGTGGCCGCGTCGATCCGCTCCGCGTTCCGGGCGCGCCTGGGCGGCGACCCCGACGCGGTCGTCAGCGCGGTGAGCGCCCAGCTGCACGACGACTTCACGGCCACCGAGACCTTCGCGACCCTCTTCCACGGGCGCCTCGACACCGCGTCCGGCCGGATCGACTTCGTCGACGCGGGCCACGGGCTCACCGTCCTCCTCCGCGCCGACGGCTCGTTCCAGCGGCTCGCGGCACTGGGCCTCCCGCTGGGCATCGCGGAGGACGGCGGCTGGATCACCCAGACCGTGGAGCTCGCGGTCGGCGACTCGCTCCTGGCCTTCACCGACGGCGTCCTCGACCTCTACGACGGGACGCTGCAGTCCCTGGCGCGCGCGGTCGACCTCGCCCGCGACTCCGCCGACACCGCCGCGTTCCTGCAGGCGCTGAAGGCGCTCGCCGCCTCCGGCTCCGCGTCCGACGACATCACCGCCCTCGTGCTGACCCGCACGGGCGCCGACCGCTCCGCCGAGAAGGACCCCGCATGACGTTCACGACCGAGACGACCGCCCCCGACATCGCCGTGCTGCGGGGGGAGGGGCGGCTCAACGCGGCCTCGGCTCCGGAGCTGCGCTCGGCCGTCCGCCGGGCGATCGACGAGGGCAGCCCCCGCATCGTCGTCGAGCTCAGCGCGGTGACGTTCATGGACTCCTCCGGCCTCGGCGCCCTGGTCGGCGCTCTCAAGACCGCGCGGCAGGCGGGCGGCGACCTGCGGATCGCGGCGCCCAGCGAGCAGGTCGTGATGGTGCTGCAGCTGTCCAATCTGGACCGGGTGCTCACCCTCTTCGACACGGCCGGCGACGCGTACCGTGACTGAGCGCAGCGTCGGGTTCCGCACGCCCCCGGACGACACCGAGGTCGTCCACGAGATGCTCGCCGGGCTCTGGGGCGAGCGGCCGGACCTGCCGGCCCGCGACCGCATGGCCGTCGAGACGGCGCTGGTCGAGCTGGTCGACAACGTCATCCAGCACGCGACGTCGACGACGACGATCGTCTGCCGCCTCGTCGTGCGCGTCGAGGGAGACGCGATCCACGCGGAGCTGGTCGACACGGCCGATCCGCCGGACATCGGCACGGGGCCGCGGGAGATGCCGGACGTCTTCGCGGAGTCGGGCCGCGGGCTCGCTCTCATCCAGGCTCTGACGACCACGTTCGAGCACGAGCGCTCGGAGGGGCGCAACGTCTGGACCCTGACCCGGGCGCTGGACTCCTAGCGACTGGCGCGGATCAGCGGATCGTGTGCGCGGTGATGACCGCGGCGGCACGCGCCAGGTCGTCCGCCATGCCGTTCAGCCCGGGGGAGGCCTTCAGCACCTCCGCGCTGACCTCGTCGTAGCGCTCGTCCACCTGCGCGAGCAGCTGCTCCCCGGAGGCGGTGAGGCGCAGGAGGACGCTGCGGCGGTCCTGCGGGTTGGCGAGCCGGTCGACGTGGCCGGCGGTCGCCAGCCGGTCGAGGAGCGCGGTCACGGCGCCCGTCGAGAGGGAGAGCTCGAGGCCCAGCCACTTCGGCGTGAGGTCGGGCGACTCGCCGAGGACCTCGAGCGCGGTGAGCTCCGAGATGCCCACGCCCACGCCCGCGGCGATGCTCGCGCGGAGGTGCCGCTGCGCGTTCTCGAGCAGGCGGAGCGACTGCCGCAGCTGCACGGCGGGCGCGTCCTGGTCGACGTCGCGCGGGGTCGGTCTCTCGGTGGTCATTCGTCCTTCTCGGGGTAGGGCTGGGGTCATCGTACGGGTCGCCCTCGGGGGTCCCGGCCTGTCACCCGGACAGGGGGTGAAAGAACGATTGCAATGTATCTTTGCCATCAAGTAACTTAGCGGTCAATCGAGTTCGGCGGAACACCAGCCGGACCCTCCCCCTTCAGCATCAGCCCGCCCCACCCGATCAGGAGTCCTGCCATGTCGACCCACACCGCCAAGTCCAAGCGCGTCCGCTTCGCTCCCCTCGCCATCGCGACGAGCATCGCCGCCGCCGCTCTCCTCTCCGTCTCAATGTCCGGCACCCTGTCCGGCTTCGTCGCGAGCATCTCCAACACCGGCAACACCGCCGCCTCCGGCTCGCTCGTCATGGAGGAGAAGTCGACCGGCGCCAGCCCCATCACCTGCCTCAGCACCGACGGCGGCTCGATCAGCACCAACACCGCGACCTGCGCGACCATCAACAAGTTCGGCGGATCGACCACGATGGTCCCCGGCCAGACCGTCACCACCGCGATCACGCTGAAGAACACCGGCACCGTCGCCGCCAACACCTTCACGCTGACCCCCGGCGCCACCTGCTCGCAGAGCAACAACGTCGCGGCCGGCGCCTCCGGCTCCGCCACCGACTTCTGCGGCAAGCTCAACGTCGTGATCACCTCCGGCGGGACCACCGTCTTCACGGGCACCGCCGCGACCCTCGCCGGCTCCGCCGTCAAGACCCTCAACACCGCCCCGGTCACCCCCGGCACCTCCACCCCCTTCTCCATCGCCGTGACCCTCGACTCGTCGGCCACCAACGCCTACCAGGGCCTGTCCGCCTCGCTCCCGCTCACCTGGACCTTCGCGAGCTGATCCCCTCTCCACCCGGCCCGGAGCGCCCCCGCGCGACGGGCCGGGGGAGGAGCGTCCCGCAGCGCTCCTCCTGCACCGCCCCCGAGAACCC
>NZ_PSUZ01000042.1:0-15728 GCF_002932095.1 Rathayibacter sp. AY1G1 | reverse complement strand
CACCCCCGCGGGTCGTCAGCCCTTGGTGGCGCCGGCGAGGAGGCCGCGGACGAAGAACCTCTGGAGGGAGAAGAACACGATGAGCGGCACGATGATCGAGATGAACGCGCCGGCCGTGAGCAGCTCCCACGATTGGCCGTAGGAGCCGGTGAGGTCCTGCAGCGCCTTCGTGATCGGCAAGCCCTGTCCGGAGGTGAAGACCGTCGCGACCAGCAGGTCGTTCCAGACCCAGAGGAACTGGAAGATGCCGAAGGAGGCGATGGCGGGGACCGAGAGCGGGAGCACGATGCGGAAGAAGATCTGGCCGTGTCCGGCGCCGTCCACTCGTGCCGCTTCGATGACCTCGCCGGGGATCTCGGAGATGAAGTTGTGGAGCATGAAGATCGCGAGCGGGAGCGCGAAGATCGTGTGCGCGATCCACACCTTCGCGTAGGAGCCGTCCAACCCGTTCACCCCGAGGCCGGGGAGGATGTAGAGCCCTCCGATGCGCAGGCCATCCGAGAACAGCTGCAGCAGCGGCACGAGCGCCATCTGGATGGGGACGATCTGGAGCGAGAACACGAGGACGAAGAGCGTGTTGCGGCCCTTGAAGTCGATCCAGGCGAACGCGTAGGCGGCGAGGCTGGCGATCGTGATCGGGATCAGCGCCGCCGGCAGCGTGATGACCAGCGAGTTCACGAACGCCTTGCCCAGGGTCAGGCTGTCGCCGGAGTTGAGCGCGTTCGCGTAGTTGTCGAGGGTGAAGCCGGGGTTGGCGAAGATCGTCCACCAGCCGGTCGTCTTGATGTCGTTCGCGGGGCGGAACGACGAGATGAACAGACCGAGGGTGGGGACGGTCCAGATGACGGCGATGATCAGCGCGGCGAGGGTGGCGCCGCGCGACGTCGTCGCCTTCTTCACCTTGCCGCTGGCCGCCTCGATCCTGGACTCGCCGCGGGCGAGCGCGCGCTCGGTGCTGCGGTCGACCGGAACCTGGATCGGAGTGGGCGTGACGCTCATCGGATCTCCCTCTGCTTGGCGAGCTGGCGGGCGTTGTAGACGACGATCGGGAGCACGAGCAGGAACAGGATGACCGCGAGGGCCGCGCTGTAGCCGCTGCGGGCGCCGAGCTGGAACTGGCGGACCATCTCGAACGCGAGGACCGTGGTGTCGGAGCGGCCGCCGGTCATCGCCGAGACGATGTCGAAGACCTTCAGCGACGCGATCGAGATCGTCGTGAGGACGACCACGATCGAGGAGCGGATGCCGGGGACGGTGACGTTCCAGAAGGACTGCCACGCGCTGGTGCCGTCGAGCGAGGCCGCTTCGAGCTGCTCGGAGGGGACGCCCTTGATGGCGGCGGAGAGCACCGTCATGGCGAATCCGGCCTGGGTCCAGATGAGGACGACGACGAGGAACAGCGTGTTCCACGGCTCGAGTCCCAGCCAGTCGACCGGCGGGGCGCCGAAGGCGGTGAGGATGCCGTTGAGGAGGCCGATCTGCTCGCCCTGGCGCACGTCGTAGAAGAACTTGAAGATGATCGACGCGCCGACGAACGAGATCGCCATCGGCATGAAGACCAGCAGCTTGAAGAACTTCTCGCCGCGGCTCTTGTCGATGAAGACCGCGTAGGCGAGACCGATCGCGGTCGCCGTGATGGGGGCCAGGAGCACCCAGACCACCGTGTTCAGGAAGGCGGTGATGCCGTCGGGGCTGGTGAAGACCCAGACGAAGTTGTCGATGCCGGCGAATCCGGAGCCGTCGTTCTTCATGAACGCGTTGATGGCCGTCGTGATCGTCGGGTAGATCAGGCCGATGAGGATGAAGAAGGCGGCCGGTGCCATGAACGCGATGAGCTGGAGTCCGTAGCCCGCGCCTTTGCGGGACCGGAAGTCGAGCAGGAACAGCGCGCCGCCGATGACGGCGGCCACCACCGCGACCCAGAGGACGGAGTTGTAGAGGCCGAAGACCAGCAGGAGGACGACCGGCAGGACGACCGTGACCGCGAGCCGGAGGACCGTGTAGCCGGTGCCGCGGCGGGGCGCGATCTCGACGAAGAAGAGGATGAGCGCCACCACGGCCGCGAAGGCCAGGAGGATGAGCGGGATCTGCGCGAGCGGCGGGATTCCCGCCAGCCATTGGAAGAACCCCGAGATGGTGATGGGGGACATGGACGCCCTTTCGAGTGCGACTCTGGACTCAGGAGGGGCCCGGCCCCGGGATCCGTGGATCCGGGGGCCGGGCCGTCACAGCTGAGCCGCCACTCGGGAGCGGCGGCTCTGCTCCGCTGCTAGGAGGTGTAGCCGGCCTGGATCTCCTCGAGCGCCTGGTCGGTGCTCGTGCCGTCGATCCAGTCGACCATGCCCTTGAAGAAGCTGTCCGAGCCCACTGCCTTCGGCATGAGGTCGGACGCGTCGAAGCGGAACGTGGTGTCCGGGTTCTGGAGGATCGCGATGGAGTCCTTCAGGACGTCGCTGCCCGCGTTGGCCGGGTCGAGACCGGTGTTCGCGGAGATGACGCCGCCGAGGGAGACGCGGCTGTTGGCCCAGTCGGCGCTGGCCAGGTACTCCTGGACCTTCGCGGTGTCCTCGTCGTTCGAGAACGCGGCGACCATCTCGCCACCACCGGTGACGGCCTGGGCGTCGTCGGCCTTGACCGGCGGGGTGAGGAAGGCCCACACGTCGCCGTCCTCGGCCACGTTGGCGCCGGCCGAGGTCAGGAAGCCCTCGAAGAACGAGGCCTGGTGGGTCAGCGCGCAGGTGCCGTTCGCCATGTTCTGGGCGACGTCGCCGAAGGCGGTGGAGTTGATCGACTTCACATCGCCGTAGCCGGCGTTGACGAGGGTCGGGTCGAGGAGGATCGATCCGATGGAGTCGAACGCGGACTTGATGGCCGGGTCGGTGAAGGGGGTGTCGCCCGCGACCCAGGAGTCGTAGACGTCGGGGCCGGCCTCGCGGAGGACGGCGTCCTCGATCCAGTCGGTTCCGGGCCAGCCGGAGGCCTCACCGGAGTTGAAGCCCGCGCACCAGGACGGTCCGCCGGTCTTCTCGGCGATCGTCTTGCCGAGCGCCTCCATCTCGTCCCACGTCGTGGGAACGGAGACGCCCCACTCCTTGAACTTGGCTGGGGAGTACCAGATGTAGCCCTTGACGGACGCCATCAGCGGCGCGCCGTACTGGGTGCCGTCGACCTGGCCGTACTTCTGCCAGTCCTCGGACCAGTTCTGCTTGACGTTGGCGAGGGCGCCCTCGGGGAGCTCCTGCACCTTGCCGGAGGCGACGGTGTCGGCGAGCAGACCCGGCTGCGGGAAGATCGCGAGGTCGGGGGTGTCGCCACCCTGGACCTTGATGCCGATCTGCTTCTCGAACTCCTTGTCGCCCGTGTACTTGATCTCGATGCCGCTCTCCTTCTCCCAGTCCGCCCAGGACTGCTCGAGAAGGGTGGCCTCGTCGCCGTTGATGGTGCCGTAGACGTTGACGACGCCGTCGGCGGTGCCGACCGTGCCGGCCGAGCTGCCGCCGCCGGCGTTCGGGTCGTTGGGGTCACTGCTGCTGGAGCAGCCCGCGAGTGCGATGCCGGCCGCTGCCAGAACGGCGACCGGGACGGTGATACGGCGGTGCAGGGATGACCGCATTCTTCCTCCTCATTGAGTGGTGGAACCAGCCGAGCAGGCCGCTCCTCGCCGATCGGGATCGGGAGGCTGTGGCGGCTCGAAGCGTGTGCCGCGACGACTCGGATGCTGGTGATGGCGATGCCAGGAGGAACTCCGAGCGGATCACCGGATTCGTGTGGGTGGGCTCCCACGGAGGGAAACCTTTCCACAAGAACGATGAAAGCACAACGCCGGTGATAGAGCGCTCTCTGAGATAACGATTCGGCGTCAGAACAGCGATCGCGGCGGCCGGGCCGGGCGGAGGTCGATCTCGGTGCGACGCCCGGCCGCCGGGCGGGGTATAACTTCCTGGAACCGTTTCCAGCATCGAGGCCGGACGGTCGGGAGGAACGCCGTGCCAGGCATCGAAGAGGTGGCCGAGCTCGCAGGAGTGTCGAAGGCGACGGTCTCGCGCGCGCTCAGCGGCCGGGGCTACGTCTCCGCGGGGACGAAGCAGCGCGTCGAGCGCGCCGCGACGAGCCTGGGCTACGTCGTCTCCGCCAACGCCTCCAGCCTCGTCACCGGCCGCAGCAACAACATCGCCGTGATCATCCCGATCATCAACCAGTGGTTCTTCGCCGGGATCATCGAGGGCATCGAGCGCGCCCTGCTCGCCGCCGGCTACGACCTGCTCCTCTACAACATCGACAAGCACCTCGACGCCCGCCGGAGCGTGTTCGAGTACTACCTCGTCCGCAAGCGCGTCGACGCGATCGTCGCCGTCACCCTCGAGATATCGCCGCACGAGACGGAGGCGCTCCTCGCCCTGGGCAAGCCCATCGTCGGCATCGGCGGCGAGCTCCCCGGCATCCCCACCTTCAGCATCGACGACGTCGCCGCCTCCCGCCTCGCCACGGAGCACCTGCTCTCCCTCGGCCATGAGCGGGTCGTCCACATCGGCGGGCTCGCGGAGGAGGAGATGGACTTCCACGTCCACACGCAGCGCCGCGACGGCTTCCGCCAGGCGCTCGCCGCCGCCGGCCTCGAGCCGGGCGCGCAGGACATCGTGCCCACCACCTTCGACATCCCCGGCGGGCACAGCGCCGGACGGCAGGTCCTCGGCGACCCGCGGACCCGGCCGACGGCGATCTTCGCCGCCTCCGACGAGATCGCGATCGGGATCATCCTCGCGGCGCGCGAGCTCGGCCTCTCGGTGCCCGAGGACGTCTCCGTCATCGGGATCGACGACCACCCCCTCGCCGAGCTCTTCGGTCTCAGCTCGATCCGCCAGGACCCGCGTCAGCAGGGCGAGCTCGCGGTCGCGCTGGTGCTGGACGCGCTGGCCGCCCTCGGTCGCGGCGAGCCCCCTCCCCCGGCCCGCCACACGCTGATCCCCGCCTCGCTGGTGATCCGCACCAGCACCTCGGCGCCGCGGGGAGCGAGAATCGGAGCATGAGCGACTCCGACACCCCCACCGTCCGCGACGTCCCCGAGCGGTCCCGCTTCGTGATCGAGGTCGGCGGCACCCCGGCCGGCTTCGCCGCGTACACCCGCCAGGGCGACGAGGTGACGCTCACCCACACCGTCGTCGACGACGCGTGGGAGGGCCACGGCCTCGGGAGCATCCTCGCGCTGGCCGCGGTCACCGCGATCACGGAGGCGGGCGGCACGGTCGTCCCGCGCTGCCCCTTCGTCGCGGCCTGGCTGCGCAAGCACCCGGACGTCGACGCCCGGGTCCGCTGGCCCGAGGACTGACTCACTCCGGGGGCGTCCTGCTCCCGATCTCCTGGAGCGCCCAGGTGTTGCCGTCCGGATCGGCGAAGTACGCGTACTGCACGCCGCCCAGGTCCTGGACCTCGCTGATCTCGAGCGAGCGGCCGACGAGCTCCGCGCGAGCGGCGGCGATGTCGTCGACGACGAGGTGGAGGGAGCGGACGACGCCCTCCTCCGGACCGGGGCCCATCCCGCTGCCGACCACGATCGAGCAGGCCGAGCCGGGCGGGGTGAGCTGGACCACGCGCATCGCGGCGGAGGGCCGCACGTCGTGGTCGAGGTGGAAGCCCATCACCTCCGTGTAGAAGGCGACCGCGCGGTCGACGTCGCTGACGGGGAGGGGGACGAGCTCGAGTTGCATCTGCACGCGACCAGTGTGCCGCGCGGCGGAACCGTGCGGGAGGGGGTCAGTCGCGCGGGCCGACGACGAGGCGCTCGTGCATGATCTCGACGGCGCGCTCGAGGACGCGGCGGTCCTCCGGAGTCAGATCGGCGAAGATCGGCGTCAGCGCGTCGCCGAGGTCGGTCCGCCAGGCGTTCAGCGCGTCCGCGCCGGCGGGAGCCAGGCGGATCTGCCAGGCGCGCGCGTCGAGGGGATCGGCGATGCGGTCGAGCCAGCCGGTCTCGACGAGGTTCTTCACGATCTTGGTCATCGTGGGCTGCGAGACGCGGCTCTGGGAGGCGAGCTCCCCCAGGCGCATCGGGCCCATCGAGAGGAGCACCGAGAGCGTGCGCCAGACGGCCTGCGACTCCTGGTTGCCGGTCGCCTGGGCGGCAAGGCGGGTGATCCGGTGCGTCACCGAGACGAAGTCGCTCAGGAGCTCGCTGAGCGAGACCTCGCTGGGCGGGACGTCGCGGGCGGGGAGCCCGGCGAGCAGATCGTGAGCAGTCACGCTCCGATCCTAGGGGCGCGCGCCGCCAACGGCCGGGAACGACGAAGGGCGCCGCCTCCGAGGAGACGACGCCCTGCGTCTGCAGGCGTGCCTGCGTCACCCTGACGAGCGACCGACCGGAGCCGGCACCCGCGACGGGTGAAGGGGATTACTTGACGGTGACGGTCGCGCCGGCGCCCTCGAGCTGAGCCTTGGCCTTCTCGGCGGTCTCCTTGTTGACGGCCTCGAGGACCGCCTTGGGGGCACCGTCGACGAGCGCCTTCGCCTCACCGAGGCCGAGGCTGGTGAGGGCGCGCACCTCCTTGATGACCTGGATCTTCTTCTCGCCGGCGGCCTCGAGCACGACGTCGAACTCGGTCTGCTCCTCGACCTCTTCGGCGGGGGCGGCCGGGCCGGCCACACCGGCGGCGGCGACGGGCGCCGCAGCGGTGACCTCGAAGACCTCTTCGAACTTCTTGACGAACTCCGAGAGCTCGATGAGCGTGAGCTCCTTGAAGGCCTCGATGAGCTCGTCCTGCGTGAGCTTTGCCATGATTTTTCTCCTTGTTTTTCTTTGTCTACGAACCGCGCGCGCACTGCTTCCCGGAAGGGGAAGACGTCAGCTCGCGGACTCCTGCTTCTCGCGCAGCGCCTCGACCGTGCGAACGGCCTTCGAGAGCGGAGCGTTGAACAGATATGCGGCGCCGAACAGCGAGGCCTTGAAGGCGCCGGCGAGCTTGCCGAGCAGAACTTCGCGGGACTCGAGGTCGGCGAGCTTGCCCACCTCTTCTGCGGTCAGCGGGTTACCGTCGAAGTAACCGCCCTTGACCACGAGGAGAGGGTTTGCCTTGGCGAAGGCACGCAGCGACTTCGCGACGGCGACAGGGTCGCCGTGCACGAACGCGATGGCCGAGGGGCCAGCGAGCTCGTCGTCGAAGGACGAGATACCGGCGTTGTTCGCCGCGATCTTGGTCAGCGTGTTCTTCACCACGGCGTAGGTTGCGTGCTCACTGATGTCCTTGCGCAGCGTCTTGAGCTGAGCAACAGTGAGACCGCGGTACTCGGTCAGCAGAACGGCCGTCGAGCTCTGGAACTTCTCCGTGAGTTCGGCAACCGAGGCTTCCTTGTTCGCCATGGCTACTCCTGTGAATTCTCGTGCCGGTAGCCCGAAGGCAGGCAAAGAAAAAAGCTCCGGCACAGGGGCGCGGAGCTTCGGGATCGCGGTGAGGCGGAACTGAACTCGTGCACCTGCGCGGGCAATTCGCTTCGCGAATCCTTCGTCCGGTGGCGATCCGCGGGGCCGGGGCCCTGCTCGTGCGCACACCGGAAACCGGCGGTCTTTGGCTTCGGGAAGCGTACGTCATCGCGGCGCGCGGGCGCAAGTCGAGGAGGAGGGCCCGCTCGCGGGATGCTGGAGGCATGACCGGCCCGACCCCCGACTCCGCCCGCGACGTCGACTCCGCGATCGCCTCGGTGGAGGGCGAGCTCAGCACCCTCTTCAACCGCGTGCGGGCGGCGATGCGCTCCTACGCCGAGCGTCTCCACCCAGAGCTGACGCCGCTGGGCTACAAGACGATCTCGGCGCTCGAGCGCCGCGGACCCGTGCACTCGGGCGTGCTGGCCGAGCTCCTCGAGATGGACAAGTCGGCGCTCAGCCGCCAGATCACGGCGCTCGACCGCCTCGGCTTCCTCGAGCGCACCCCCGACCCGCAGGACGGCCGCGCCACGATCCTCTCGGTGACTCCGGCGACCGCCGCGCGGCTGCGCGAGATCCGCAGCTCGAACCAGGCGCTGATGCACGAGGAGCTGCGCAGCTGGGCGCTCGCCGACGTCGAGCTCTTCGCCTCTCTCCTGCACAGGATCAACGACCTCGACATCTGACGCCTAGCACCCCGTCCGTCCGGGGACAATCGCCGGACGCCGCCCGCTCGACTGCGTAGTTTCGGAGGCGATGGACCAGCACTCCTCCTCTCTCCTCCCCCACGACGTGGACGGCGCGCTCGGCTTCGCGCGCGGTCTGAGCACCGACGCGCCCCGGCCCGGCACCGGTCGCACCGCCGAGCTGCACGGTCTCCTCGAGCGCCTGGCTCGGCACGACCTCGGCGTCGCGCGCGCGGTGGAGCCGCACCTCGACGCTCTCGCGATCCTCGGCGAGGCGGAGCTCGTCCCGTCCGGACTCGGAGTCGCCGCCGACGCCGCCTGGGGGGTCTTCGCGGCCGAGGGCGGCGGGGATCCTCTGGTCGCCCGCGAGAGCGACGGCGACTGGCTGCTCGACGGAGTGAAGCCCTGGTGCTCGCTGGCCGACCGCCTCGACGCCGCCCTCGTCACCGCCCACGTCGGGGACGCCTCCGGCGAGCGCCGCCTCTTCGCCGTGGCGCTGCGCGACGGGACGGCGACGCCGGAGCAGGACGCCTGGCACGCGCGGGGCCTGACGGAGGTGCCCAGCGGACCGGTCCGCTTCTCCGGCACCCGCGCCGTCCCCGTGGGGGACGCCGGCTGGTACCTCTCGCGGCCCGGCTTCGCCTGGGGCGGCATCGGCGTCGCCGCCTGCTGGCACGGCGGAGCCCTCGGAGTCGCGGCGGCCGTCGCGGCGGCGGCCGCCCGACGCGAGGACCCGCACCTCCTGGCCCACCTCGGAGCGATCGACACGGCGCTCTCCGCGTCGCGCCGGGCGCTGGACGAGGCCGCCGCGGCGGTCGACGCGGGCGAGGCCGACGGCCCCCGCGGCTCGCTGCTCGCCAAGCGCGTGCGGGCGAGCGTCGCCGGAGCGGTCGAGGAGATCCTGCTCCGCGCCGGCCGCGCGCTCGGCCCGGCTCCGCTCGCCCTCGACGCCGAGCACGCCAAGCGCGTCGCCGATCTCGCGCTCTACGTCCGCCAGCACCACGCCGAGCGCGACGACGCCGCTCTCGGCCGCGCCGTGCTCGCCTCGGGCGAGGCGGCCTCCTGGTGAGCCGGCCCTTCGACGGGCGCCTCGAAGGCACTCCTCTCGAGCGCTGGACCGCGGACGGCCGCCGCGACCGCCTCCCGGAGCTGACCCTGCCCGACGGGATCCGGCGCGTCCTGGTGGTCGTGGCGCACGCCGACGACGAGACCCTCGGCTGCGGCGGCACCATCGCGCTCGCGCGTCGGCGCGGGATCGCGGTCGACGTCGTCGTCGTGACCGACGGAGCCGCGGCCCACGGGGAGCGGGACGCGGACCTCGCTGCCGAGCGCCGGCGGGAGGCCTCGGACGCACTGGCGGAGCTCGGCCCCGGCATCGGGCTCGCCTTCCTCGACGTGCCGGACTCGGCGACCCCGGAGCACCACGAGCGCATCGCACGCGAGGTGCGCGAGCGGGCGGCCGGCGCCCCCGGGACCGTCCTGCTCCTCTCCACCTGGACCGGGGACGGGCACCGGGACCACCGCGTGGTCGGCGAGGTCTGCGCGGAGGTCGCTCGCGAGCTCGGGCAGCCGCTCCTCGCCGCGCCGATCTGGCTGTGGCACTGGGCGGACCCGGAGGACCCCGAGGTGCCGTGGGGCGATCTCGTGCGCCTGCCGCTCGACGACGAGCTGCTCGAGCGCACCCGCCGCGCCCGCTCCCGCTATCCCAGCCAGACCCGCCCCGGGCCCGACGGGACCGGTCCGGTGCTCCATCCGCTCTTCCTGCGCACCTTCACCGGGAACGACCGGCTGGTGAGGATCGCATGAGCTACTTCGACGAGCTGTACGCCCGCCACGAGGACCCGTGGGGGTACACGAGCCGCTGGTACGAGCAGCGCAAGCGCGCCCTGACCCTCGCGAGCCTGCCGGAGCAGCGCTACGGCTCCGTGCTGGAGATCGGCGCCTCGATCGGCGTGCTGGCCGAGGCGCTGGCCGACCGGGCCGACCGCCTGCTGGCGATCGACGTGTCGAGCGCCGCCGTCGAGCGCGCCGCCCGCCGCCTCGCTCCGCTCGAGCACGTGCGGGTCGAGCACCACGACATCACCCGCGGCGTGCCGGAGGGTCCGTTCGACCTGGTCGTGCTCTCGGAGGTCGGCTACTACCTCGGCGACGCCCTCCCCGGCGTGCTGCGCACCGTCCGCGACGCCCTCGCCCCCGCGGGGGAGCTCGTCACCGTGCACTGGCGGCATCCGATCGAGGGGCTCGCTCTGGACGGCGACGCCGTGCAGTCCGCCGTGGCCGAGCTGGGCCTGCACCGCCTCGCCCGCCACGAGGAGGAGGACGTCCTGCTCGAGGTCCACGCCCGCGACTCCCGCTCGGTCGCCCGCCGGACGGGGCTGGTGTGAGCCGGCTCGCGCAGGTGCTGGTCGTCGTGCCCGCGCGCGACGAGGAGGAGCGGATCGGCGGCCTGATCGCCTCCGTCCAGGCCAGTGCGACCCACCTCGCCCATCGGGCGCCCGGAATCGGGATGCGCCTCGTGGTCGCCGCGGACGGCTGCTCCGACGCGACCGGTGAGCGGGCCCGCGCCGCCGGCGCCGAGGTGCTGGAGCTCGCCCGCTGCGGAGTTGGCGCCGCCCGCTCCGCCGGGATCGCGCACGCCCTCTCCTCCGTCACCGCTCCGCTCGAGCAGGTGTGGATCGCCAACACCGACGCCGACACCGTGGTCCCCCGCGACTGGCTGGCCGCCCACGTCGAGCACTCCCGACGGCACGACGCGCTGCTCGGCACGGTCCGGCCCGACCCGGCCGACCTCTCCCCCGGTGCCTACTCGCGCTGGCGAGACGTCCGCGCGCGGGAGGAGTCGATCGGCAGCATCCACGGCGCGAACCTCGGCGTCCGCGCGAGCGCATACCTCGCGGCGGGCGGCTTCGGCCGGGAGCCGCTGCACGAGGACGTCCTGCTCGTCGAGCGGCTGCGCGCGAGCGGCGCCCGGGTCGGAGCGACGGACCGCGGCGAGGTGGTCACCTCCGGCCGCCGCGACAACCGGGTCGAGGGCGGCTACGGCCACTACCTCCACGCTCGCTTCCCGTCCGAGACGTCTCCGGCCTGCGGCTGAATCGGGTACACGCGCACGCGGAACACGATGCGAGGGGTCCCTGTCAATGGTCGGGCCGTGGTTTGTCATGGATTGCGCAGGAGAGTCAAATGGGTGTCGAGCACGACCCGGTGCTCTCCGATGGAAGGGTCACCGCATGAATCCCCGCCTCGTCCTGCTGGCACTGGTCGCCTTCACCGCCTACGTGTTCGGCTCCCGCGCCGGCCGCGGCCGCTACGAAGAGCTGCGCCACCTCGCACTCGGCGTGTGGAACGACCCGGCCACGAAGAAGACCCGCAAGAAGCTCAAGAAGACCTCCAAGCGCGAGGCCAAGCAGCTCACCGCCATCGCGAGCAAGGCCCGCGACAAGGTGCAGCGCCGCCTCCGCTGACCCCCGCTTCCACGACTCACAGGACACCGGCCCGCCGGTGTCTCCGCTCGCATCGGAACGGCCGATCGAGCACGAACTGAAGGAGAAACCTCATGGGCATCATCAGCTGGATCATCCTCGGCCTCATCGCCGGGGCGCTCGCCAAGCTCATCCTCCCGGGCAAGCAGGGCGGCGGATGGATCATCACGATCGTCCTCGGCATCGTGGGCGCGCTGCTCGGCGGCTTCCTCAGCACGCTGTTCGGCATCCAGGACGCCGTCAACGGCATCAACATCGTGAGCATCATCGTCTCCGTCGTCGGTGCGATCGTCGTCCTCCTCATCTACGGCGCGATCGTCGGCCGCAAGTCCCGCGCGTAAGTCGCGCTCCCCGAAGGCCCCCGGCATCCGTGCCGGGGGCCTTCGGCGTTCCCGGAGCGGGCGCACCTCTGCTCAGGGGATCCGACTCCTCCTCCGCGGGGAAGCTGGATGTCCGCCGAGCGCGCAAGGGGTTGATGCTGAGAGCCGCAGGCGATGGACTGGAGGAACGACGGCGCGGCTCCACTGCGCCTTCGCCCCGACGAAAGGACGTACTCGCTCATGAGCGACGACACCGCAACGGTCCCCACGATCACCCTGAACAACGGCGTGGAGATCCCGCAGCTGGGCTTCGGCGTGTTCCAGATCGACCCGGCCGAGACCAAGGACGCGACCCTGGCGGCCCTCGAGGTCGGCTACCGCCACATCGACACCGCCGAGATGTACGGCAACGAGGCGGGCGTCGGCGAGGCCGTCCGCGCCTCCGGCCTCGACCGCTCCGAGGTCTTCGTGACCAGCAAGCTCAACAACGGCTTCCACGCCCGCGAGGACGCTCTCGCCGCGATCGACGTCACCCTCGGCGAGCTGCAGTTCGACTACGTCGACCTCTTCCTCATCCACTGGCCGCTCCCGAACGTGGGCGACTACCTGGAGACCTGGAAGGCGATGGAGGAGATCTACCGCAGCGGCAAGGCGAAGGCGATCGGCGTCTCCAACTTCCAGACCAACCACCTCAACCGGCTCCGCGCCGAGGCGACCATCGTCCCGGCCGTGAACCAGATCGAGGTGCACCCCTACCTCGTGCAGCAGGAGCTCCGCGCCTACGGCACCGAGCACGGCATCGCGACCGAGGCCTGGTCGCCGATCGCGCAGGGCCTCGTCCTCGACGACGACACCATCACCCGCATCGCGCGCAACGTCGACCGCAGCCCGGCGCAGGTCGTGCTCCGCTGGCACATCCAGCGCGGCGACATCGTCTTCCCGAAGTCGGTCACCCGCAAGCGCGTGGAGGAGAACTTCGCCCTCTTCGACTTCGAGCTCGACGACGAGGCGATGACCGACATCACGGCGCTCGACCGCGGCCACCGCACCGGCCCCGACCCCGACACCTTCAACTACATCCCGAGCTGATCCTCGGCTCCACGGAGCGCGCCCGGCCTGCAGTCATCCTGCGGACCGGGCGCGCTCGTGCGTGGGGCGGCGAGCCGAGCCGCGCACGAACAGGGCGGGTCTCGAGACGCCGCGCTGCCGCTCCTCGACCGGCACGGTCACGGGCCGACCGCACCCCTGCTGATCGGAGGAGCGGGTGCAGCCCGCGCATCGAGGTCCACCACCGACGAACAGCGCGGACCCCGATGCGCCTGGCCCGCGGATCAGCCCTGCTGCGAGTCGCGCCAGGAGTGCTCGGGGGCGTAGCCGAGGACGTCGCGGGCGTGGTCGATCGAGAGCAGGGTCCCGGTGGTCCCGAGGTCGCCGCGCAGCTCGACGCCGGGGAACACCTCGGCCACCAGCTCGGCGTTGGGGCGCGTCATCACGGTGTCGGCCGCGGCGATGATGAAGCGGTCGAACCCGGTCGTCTCGGCGAGCAGCGCCTTCTCGACCGCCTGCGCTCCGTCGCGTCCGTCGATGTAGCCCCAGAGGTTCCACTTGCGCAGCAGCGCGTCGGAGTCGAACGACGGGAACTCGGCGTAGTCGGCCTCGTCCATGACGTTCGAGAAGCGCAGGCCCGTGATCTTCAGGTCCGGGTGCCAGCGGCACAGCTCGATCGCCATCTGCTCCTCGAGGTGCTTGGTGAGCGAGTAGACCGACTCCGGGCGCGCCGGGTACTGCTCGTCGACCGGGATGTAGGGCGGCGGGACGTCGAAGGGCAGGCCCAGCACGGTCTCGCTGGAGGCGTAGACGACGTTGCGGATGCCGGCACGGATCGCTCCGTGGAAGGCGTTGAACGTCGCGATCATGTTGTTGTGGAACGTGGCGACGTCGGGCACGAGGCCCGGCGCGGGTATCGCGGCGAGGTGCACGAGCGCGTCGATGCCCTCGTACTGGTCGTTCACCGACTGCAGCGCGTCCACGACCTGGCCGTAGTCGGCGATGTCGATGCGGACGAAGCCCGCGCCGCGGTCCCCCGCGCGGTCCAGGTTGAAGACCTCGTGCCCGGAAGCGCGGAGGCGGGTGACGACGTGGCGGCCGAGCTTGCCGGATCCACCGGTGACTGCGATTCTCATGCTCGAACGCTAACGGGCCTGAGCGACGAGGGACGAGGGTTGCGGATCAGCTCCGGGCATGGAGCGAGATCGCGCCGCCGACCTCGGGCGTCGTCTCGTCGGCGACGAGCTCCGTCCAGCGGCGGAGCACGGCGGCGCCGGCCGCGTCGTTCACGGCTCCGTCGACGACGAGGACCGGGTAGGGCTTCTCGGGCACGCCCTCTGCGGGCCGCACGTCGACGTGGGCGACGTCGTAGGCGTGCTCGAACAGCCAGTCGGCCATCGCGTAGTCGCTCCGGGAGTCGCCGACCGTGCGCCAGCGCTGCGGGATCGCGCCGGTCGCTCCGAGCAGCTCCACGGCGCGCTGGGCGCCGAGGTCCTTGCCGAGCCGGTTCGACTCGATGTCGGTCGAGATGACGGTCGGGTCGATGCGGAAGTCGACCGTCCCCTCCTCGTTCGGGTACCGGATGCCGCGGCGCTCGACTCCCAGGCCCGCGGCGGTCATGATCTGCAGGGCGTCGGCGTCGAACACGAGCTGGCGCTCGAGGTAGTCCTCGCTCGGCAGGTCGACCAGCTGCTCGGCCGAGACCATGGCGCGCTTGGTCTCGTCGAAGAAGACCAGGTCGTCGTAGTCGGAGCGGATCATCCGCTCGAGGTCGCGGGCCACCGGCTCGGGGATCGCGAGCGACTCGTCGACGATCGGCTCCGAGGTGCCGCGGTAGTCGACGGTGAACCAGACGGCGCCCTTCTCGCAGACGCAGACGATGCGGGCCTCGGCCGAGACGCCGCGCTCGAGGAGCGCGGGCAGGACACGCTCGCGCAGGAACGCGTCGGAGCGGCCCGTGTTGAACACGATCGGGATGCCGGCGTTGGCCAGGGTGACGAGGTCGTCGGCGATCTCGGGGATCGAGATCGTGCGCGTGACGGGGCTCGCGATGGGCCCGTCGACGTCGAGGAGCAGGCCGAGCGGAGGGGGTGTGGAGGTCATCGTGTCCCATTCTGCCGTGCCGGGGCCGCTCGACGCCTCCGTGACCGCCTCCGCGCGGGCGGAGCGGTTCAGGAGGCGGGGACGAGGGTGCGCTGGGCGGTGGTGCCGTCGGGAGCGAGGACGGCGAGGGTGATCAGGGTCTCGGAGTCGCGGCAGTCGGCGGTGACGGCGGTGTAGCCGGACGCCGCGAGGTCGACGGGCTCGCCCGCGCTCGCGTCGGTGGTGCCGACGGCCAGGCGGGCGGTGGCACCTCCGCTCGTCTCCCACGACAGGGCGAGCGGGACGGAGGCGGTGCGGTCGCCCTCGCAGTCGACGGAGGCGGGGGTGGAGGCGAAGGAGACGATCGCGGGAGGAGCATCGGATCCGGTGCCCGGCTCGGTGTCTGACGGTGCGGCGGAGGCCGTCGATGCGGGGGCGGCGGCGCCGTCGGTCGCCTCCGCGGAGCCGGGAGCGGCGGACGTCGCCGGAACGGTCCCGGACTGCGCCGAGGACGGGCGCGCGGACGCCGTGGCTGCGCCGGGCGCTTGCCCGCCGGCGGGCCGGACGAGCAGCACGATCGCGAGGACGACGGCGACGAGTCCGAGGGCGCACGAGGCGAGGAAGCCGAGCCAGCGCAGCGCGGTCATGCCGCACCCACGGCGAGTCCGTGGCGTCCCGCGGCGGCGGGGCCGCTCGGAGC
>NZ_PSUZ01000041.1:0-19432 GCF_002932095.1 Rathayibacter sp. AY1G1 | reverse complement strand
CGTCGCGCTCGGCGGTGCCCTGACCGGAGCGGCGCTCTTCCCCGCCGTGATCGCCGCGCCGCTGGTCGGCACGGTGCTCGACCGGGTCCGCCGCCCCCGAACCCCTGACCCGAACAGGAGCGATGACATGGACAAGTCCTGCGTCCGCCCCCTCGACCTGGACGACGCCGTCGCCCTCGTCGGCATCCTCGCCGCCCTCCAGGCCCTCCTCGACAGCGGCGGCCTCCCCCCTGAGGAGGTCGAGGCCCTGCGCCACGGCCTCGAGCAGGGCGGCGCCCTCCTCCCCGGAAGTGACGAGAACGAGATCGCGACGGCTCTGGGTGGGCTGAACGCCCGCCTGCGTGGGACCATCGGGTGATCGCGCCGCGCTCGACGTTCCCGTAGCCTTCATCCGCGCTCGTGTCGACCCCGGAGACGCGCTCCCCCGCCCGCGGGTAGCGTCCGGTCCGGTCCCGCACTCCCACGGGGTCGCTGAACCCCGAGAGCCGGAGGAGATCCGATCGTGAACGGTGACCACTTCGTCCTCTCGACCGCGACGCCGTGGGACGACCGCACCGAGATCATCGGCGTGTACGCCTCCGAGGCGTGGGCCCGCGAGGCCGCGGCCGCATGGCTCGGCTCCCCGGACCGCGAGGCGTTCCCCCGGTGCGTCATCGAGGGCTGGAGCGGCGCGCACCTCCTCGGCCGCGAGGTCGTCGAGGCCCTCGGCTTCGACGACGAGGGCGGCGACGAGTCGCTGGGCGGCCCCCGCAGCCTCTGACCTGGCGGCCTAGCCGACCCAGTGCGACGGGCGCTCGAAGTGCGACGGCAGCGTGGTCGCCGCATCCCCTCGGGCGCTGTTCACCTGCGCCTGGGTGAGGTAGACCGCCTCGGCGAGCCGCGCACCGGACACGTCCGCATCGCGAAGGTCCACCCCGAGCAGGTCGCACCGCTGCAGATTCGCACCCCGCAGATCCGCGGCGAGGAGGAGCGCGCCCCGCAGATCCGCCCCCCGCAGGTCCGCGTTCCGGAGCGATGCACCCGCCAGATCGGCACCCGGAGCGAGCCGACGGCCCCTCGACCGGCGGGCAGCCGGCGCCGCTCCTGCGCGAGCGGCCGCGCTCGCCACGATCAGGAGCGGCCGGGACGCTCCGTACTCCGCGTCGACGTCGACCGCGACCATCTGCTCCGGCTCGCCGAGGGTGTGCGCGTGCACCGCGTCGAACCGCTCGCGCAGCTCGTCGAGGAGCGGCGCGCCGACGCCGGGCAGCGCCAGAGCGGAGTCGAGGTACCAGAGCAGCTCGTGCAGGCGGCGCATCAGCGGGAACACCGCGAACATCCGCTCGCGCACGGCCGGTTCGGACCGCCAGGAGACGCCGCCGAACGTGTGCTGCGAGACCTTCTGGCCGGCGCCGAAGCAGTCGAAGACGGTGCAGCCGACGAAGCCCTGCGGCCGGAGCCGGCGGTGGATCGTGCACGCGTCCTCGCCGTCGAGGTTGACGCACGGGTCCCCGGCGCGCTTGTCGAACGGGAAGTCGGCGGAGCGGGCGAAGGCGAGGGCCACGCAGCACAGGCCGAAGCAGTTCGCGCAGTCGGCGCCGAGGTCCTCGCGGCGGCCGAGCTCGACCCTGGTGCGTGACGTCATCCGTCCGAGCCTACGCTCGGCGGCGCCTCCGGATCAGTGCGCGAGCGCGAGCACGCCGACGACCAGCACGCCGAGACCCACGATCCCGAGCAGCGAGAAGATGCTCTCCTTCCAGGAGAGGCCCGCGCGCACGACGGCGATGAGGGCGATCCCCGCGAGCGTGGCGACGTAGACGCCCGCGCCGATCCGCAGCGCGACCGTCGCGTCGATCCAGCCCAGCGCCGCGGCACCGAGCGCGAGGACCGGCAGCGACGCCGAGGCGAGCGCCCCGCCCGCGATCCGCAGCATGGTGTGCGTCTCGGAGCGCGAGGGCGCCGAGGCGTGCACGACCTGGTGCGCGATCACCTCGGCGACGAAGCCCGCGGCCGAGATCCCGATGATCGAGATCACGAGGCTCTGGAGGGCGTGGACCGCGTCGGGGTGGTCGCCGACGAGGTAGATCATCACCACGGCCAGGCCCGTGAAGGTCGCGTAGACGCGCTCCTTGAGGGCGCGGGCGATCTCGTCGAGGGGGCGGCGGGTCCGCTCCGCCCACCGGCCGGCGCGGCCCGGGCGCAGGCGCACGGGCGTCATCCGGTCGGCGGGTGCGGTGCGGCCCTCGTCGGCCGCTCCGTCAGTAGGAGGCGGAGTCGACACGTGCCGCGGAGGAGTCGCCCGAGTGCCGCGCGGCGAGGTCGCCGAGGATGGTCGCGGAGCCGCTGGTGCCGAAGCGGGTGACGCCGAGGCCGCGGTAGGCGAGGAGCGTGTCGAGGTCGCGGACGCCGCCGGACGCCTTCACCTGGACGGCCTCCGAGACGGCGCCGCGCATGAGGCGGAGGTCGTGCTCGTTTGCGCCTCCGCCCGCGAAGCCGGTGGCGGTCTTCACGAAGTCCGCGCCGGCGCGCTCGGCGGCCCGGCTGCCCTCGACGACCTGCTCGTCGTCGAGGAGGCTCGTCTCGAGGATGACCTTGACGACGTGGCCCTCGGCGGCCTCGACCACGGCGCGGACGTCGTCCTCGACGTCCTGGAGCAGGCCGCTCCGGAGGCGGCCGATGTTGACGACCATGTCGAGCTCGGACGCGCCGTCGGCGAGCGCCTGACGCGACTCCGCGACCTTCGCCGCGGTGGAGGTGGTGCCGTGAGGGAAGCCGATGACCGTGCCGACCAGGACGCCGGAGCCCTCGAGCCGGGCGACCGAGTGGGCGATGTCGGAGGGGCGGACGCAGACGCTGAACACGCCGGACGCTCGCGCCTCGTCGAGCTGGGCGTCGACCTCGGCGCGGGTGAGCTCGGGCTTCAGGATCGCGTGGTCGATGAGCGCCGCGATCTCGGCGACGGTGGGCAGGCTGGAGTCGGTCATCCGCACATTTTACGTCCGCCGGCGGGACGACGAAGGCCCGCGATCCGATGGATCACGGGCCTTCGATCGTTCACGCCGCTAGCGGCGCCGGGTCACCAGCTGGACTTGGTGATGCCGGGCAGCTCGCCGCGGTGCGCCATGTCACGGAAGCGGACACGCGAGATGCCGAACTTCGTGAGGTTGCCGCGGGGGCGGCCGTCGACGGCGTCGCGCGAGCGGACGCGGACGGGCGAGGCGTTGCGGGGGAGCTTCTGGAGGCCGACGCGGGCGGCCTCACGGGTCTCGTCGGTCCCGGCCGGGTCGACCAGGGCCTTCTTCAGCTCGAGGCGCTTGGCGGCGTAGCGGTCGACGATCACCTTGCGCTGCTCGTTGCGGGCGATCTTGCTCTTCTTGGCCATACTTAGCGCTCCTCGCGGAAGTCGACGTGCTTGCGCACTACGGGGTCGTACTTCTTGAGCACGAGACGGTCGGGGTCGTTGCGGCGGTTCTTCTTGGTCACGTAGGTGTAACCGGTGCCGGCCGTCGAACGGAGCTTGATGATCGGACGGACGTCCTGCTGCTTGGCCATTAGATCTTCACCCCGCGAGCGAGAACATCCTTGACGACGGACTCGATGCCACGGGCGTCGATGACCTTGATGCCCTTGGCCGAGAGGGTCAGGGTGACGTTACGGCGAAGCGACGGCACGTAGTACGTCTTCTTCTGCACGTTCGGGTCGAAGCGGCGCTTGGTGCGCCGGTGCGAGTGCGAGATGGCGTGCCCGAAGCCGGGGACGGCTCCGGTCACCTGGCAGACTGCTGCCATGGTTTCCTCCATGTGTGGTTACCGTGGATCACGCGCGGCACGAAGCCCCGCCCGACCCACCCAAGGTCACTTGTCGGCGCACCGCCCGCCTGTCCGGCCGGAGCCGGAGCTCCTGCCCGGTGGGCAGCACGCAAGCGCGTGCAGATGCACGCAACCTCGCTAGGCTACGCGACCCGGGCGGCGGCCGCAACAGGGTGGGAACACTGCCCGGACAGGGTGGGGACACTGCCCCGACAGGATGGGGACGCTGCCCGGACGTGCACGGGGACTTCCTGGGAGGTTCCGGCAGAAGTGGCCTCCCGTACCCCCCGAGCAGGGCGTTCGTGTACCTTGCGCCTTCCTCGCGGGTCTACGACCGCCCTACTCTGAGCCGACCGCGGGCGCCCGCTCCCGGCAGCAGCCGGGAGTAGCAGCACATGCGCCAGTCCTTCCTCCGTTCCCTCGTCGCCGCGGCCGTGCTCGTAGCGGGCGCAGGACTCAGCGTCGTGGCCGCGCCGACCGCGTCGGCGGCGCCGGTCTTCAGCACCGCGTGCTTCACCTCCCCGAAGGTCTCGACGGTGTCGCAGTACACCGTTCCCGCGACCGGGGTCTCGACGGTCCGCGCCGTCCTCAGCGGCCAGAACGGCGGGAAGGGTGCGAGCGGCCTCGGGACGGGCAACGCCGGCGGACGCGGCTCCAGCCTCGTCGTGGAGGTGCCCGTCACACCCGGGCAGGTGCTGGAGATCGGGCGCCTCACCGGCGCCCCGGCCGGAGCGGCAGGCGCCACGCGCTACGTGAACGGCGGCGTCTACGCGGGCGACTCCGGCGGCGCGGGCGGCGACGCCCAGTACCTCAGCACGGCCGGCTCGGACGGCTGTCAGCACGCCCTCGCCGTGGCGGCGGGCGGCGGAGGCGGCGGCGGGCGGTCCTCGGTCGGCGGCGACGCCGACGCCGGCAGCGGCGCGAGGGGCGGCGGGAACGGCGGCAGGAACAACGCGGCCGACGGCGGCGGCGGCGGCGCGGCCGGGCAGAGCTCGGGCGGCTCGCCCGGCGCCCGCGGCTACAGCACGTTCGGCGAGTGCGCCGACGGCAACAACGGCCAGTGGGGCGTGTTCCTCAACGACGGCAAGGGCGCCGACGCCGGCGCCTCCCGCGGCGGCGGCGGCAACTGCTCGTTCCCCGGCCACAGCGGCGGCGGCGGCGGGGCCGGCTGGTGGTACGGCGGCGGCGGCGGATCGCCCTACGTGTTCGGCAGCATGAACGACACCCTCGGCGTCATGAACGACCCCGGCGCCGGCGGCGGCGGCTCGAGCTACGTGCACCCGAGCGTGACGAGGATCTCGCAGACGGCCGGCCCGACGGCGGCCGACCCCGTGGTCGCTCCGGTGTACGACACCGCCGTGACCGTGACGCGGACCCCCGACTTCTCGATGCTCGGGCAGGAGGTCACCGTCACCGCGAAGGTGACCATCCCGAGCCTGGGCCGGCCGGTGGCCGCCGGCGGCACCGTCGAGATCCTCACCGGTGCAGGTACCAGCAGGGTGACCCTCGACGCGGACGGCGTCGGCGTTCTGACCACGAGGGACATCCCGCAGGGCTGGAACGAGATCCGCGCGCACTACCCCGACACCATCACCCCCGCCGAGGCGGGACGAGGGAGCTGGTCGGCGCTCCCCGCTCTGCGCCACGAGGTGCGCGCGTGCGCCGCGGCACCCGTCATCACCCGGCAGCCCTCGGACATCGCGGGCGTCACCAACCAGATCTACACGCTGACGATGGGCGTGAGCGTCTCGGCCGTCTACGGCGGCATCCCCGCCGTGTCGTGGGAGAGGTCCACCGACGGCGGCGCCACGTGGAAGCCCGCCCTCGGCCGGGCGGGCGCCCGGGAGGACGGGACCGCGTTCCTCGAGGCCGGCCCCGATCCCACCGGCTCCTACCGCTACCGGGCGACCCTGACCACCTGCGGGGGCAGCGTCCGCAGCGAGCCGGCCACCGTGGCGGTGGGCGGCGTGCGCTTCGACCTGTCGACGCTCCCGCAGAAGGCGTACGGCGACTCCTTCGACGCGAGCCCCTACGCGCAGGCCGTCGATGTGCCCGGCCGCTCGATCGTCCTGAGCAGCAGGACCGCCGAGACCTGCTCCGTCAGCGGCATGAGGGTGACCGTGCTCCACGCCGGCGTCTGCACGCTCGCGGCGAGGCTCGACGCGCTCGCTCCTCTGGGCTGGGCGGGCGAGCCCCTGCAGAGCTTCACGGCGAAGCCGAAGGCGCTCACGGTCACCGCTCCGACGGTCGACTACCCGCGAGGCGCGCCGTCCCCCGACCTGCGCTGCACGGCCGCCTTCGTCGGCTCCGACACCTTCGGCGCCCCGCTCACGGCCGGCGTCTACCGGCCGATCGTCACGGCGGACGACGTCATCTACCGCTTGATCCCGAACTGGCCCACCTCCACCTTCACCACCTTCACCACGCGGTGCAGCGGCGCGAAGGTCAGCAGCGACTACACGATCGCGGGGTACAAGGACGGCGCGCTGCGCATCGTCGCGGCTGTCCCGATGGTGACCGCCTCCTCGCCCTCATCGACCTACGGATCCACTCCCCCCGCGATCACCGCCTCCGTGACCGGCTCCCCCTCGGGGACCGTCTCCTGCGGCGCCTTCGCGGCGTCCGACACCGGATTCAGGACGCCGCTGGCGCTCTCCGCGACGACCCCCGTCGGCCGCTACCCCACGCGCTGCTCCGGCCTGACGAACCCCTCGGGACAGCTGATCACCATCGACGGCGCGCTCACGATCTCGCCGGCGCCCCTCACGGTGACTGCGTCGAGCCCCGGGACGCAGGCGCACGGCACCGCGACCGCCCCGACGGTCACCTGCACGGCCGACGGCTTCGCTGGAACCGACCGCTTCGTCACCGAGCCGACCGGCGCCTACTACACGGCGGACGGCACCGGGAAGGTGACGGTCGGAGCGCGCACGCCCGTCGGCGACTACGTCACCAGGTGCGACGGAGGCGATGCGGGGCCGAACTACACCCTCCGGTCGATCCCCGGCACCTTCGCGCTGGCCGACCGCTCTGCCCCCGTCGTGACCGTGCCCGCCGCCGTCACGGCCGAGCCGGTCGACGTCTCCGGCGCCGTCGTCACCTTCGCGTCCTCCGCGCAGGACGCGGTCGACGGAGCCGTGGGCTCGACCTGCACGCCCGCCTCGGGAAGCGTCTTCCCGATCGGGGACACGACGGTCGACTGCACCGCGGACGACGAGGCCGGCAACACCGGCACGTCCTCGTTCCGGATCACGGTCCGGAAGTTCTCGCAGACGGTCGCCTTCACCTCCTCGCGGCCGACCGCGCCGACGGCGCTGGGCACCTTCACCCCGACGGCCACCGGCGGCGGCTCCGGGAGCCCCGTCTCGATCGGAGCGACCGGATCCTGCGCGATCGCCGACGGCGTCGTGACCTTCACGCGCGGCGGCACCTGCACCGTGACCGCCGATCAGGCCGGCGACGACCACTACACCGCGGGGCGCGCCTCCTTCGATCTCGAGGTCGCGAAGGCGTCGCAGACGCTGACGGTCGCGGTGCCGAAGACCGGCGTCCTGGAGTCGACCGGCGTCGCCACGGCGACCTCGAGCTCGGGACTGCCGGTGCTCGTCAGGACCTTCTTCGGCTGCACCGTCGCCCCCGACGCGACGGGTGCGCAGATCCTGACCTACACCGAGCCCTCGACCTGCGGCGTGCAGTTCGACCAGCCGGGCGACGACGTGTACGCGGCCGCCGACGGCCTGGTGCGCTTCGTCCCGATCTCGCGGATCCCCCAGACGGTCGTCGTCACCTCGACTCCGCCCGACCGGGTGTTCACCGACGACCGGTACACGGTCGAGGCGACCGGCGGCGGCTCGGGCAACCCGCTCGTGATCGCGGTGATCGAGAACGGCAACTGCACCATCGCGGACGACGTGGTGACGTTCTTCGGCGACGGCACCTGCACGGTGACGATCGACCAGGCCGCGGACGATCGACACGACGCCGCTCCGCAGGTCCGGCAGGTCATCACGGTCGGGACTCCCGAGGGGAACCTCTCCTTCGGGAGCACCGCGCCCCCGCACGCGATGTCGCTCGAGACGTACCGGCCGACGATCGTGCGCGGCCCGTCGAAGGGCGTGCCCGTGCTCTCCGCGAGCCGAGACTGCTCGATCCTCCCGGACGGAGTGACCGTGCGGAACGACGGGGCCGGGCTCTGCGTGCTGTCCCTCGACCAGCCCGGAGACGGCTACTGGCCCGCGCGGCACGCCGAGCAGGAGTACTCGATCTACTTCCTCCCGCAGACGGTCCGGATCACGAGCGCGCCTCCGGTCGGCGCCGTCCTCGGAGACACCTACCGCCCGGTGATCGAGGGCGGCGCCTCGGGCATCGCTCCGTTCCTCCTCACCACCGCGTCGTGCTCGGCGAAGGACGGCGTGGTCACCTTCACCACGAAGGGTGTCTGCGGCGTCTTCGCCTACCAGAACGGCAACCGGCAGTACGACAGTGCCCGGCCCGCCGTGCAGGAGGTGGAGGTCGGCTACGCGCCCGGCTCCGTGGCGTTCACGACCGCCGTCCCGACCGACGCGAAGGTGGGCGGATCCTTCACTCCCGCCTTCACGCGCGGACCGTCCTCCGGCCCCTCGGTGCTCAGCGTCTCGGGCGCCTGCTCGGACGGCGAGAACGGCGCCGTCCGGTTCGACTCCGCGGGCACCTGCACGCTGACGGCGATCCACTACCGCGACGCCACCTACGGCACCGCGCGGGCGGTCCAGACCTTCGAGATCACCGCGATCGCGCAGACCGTCGCCTTCACCTCGACCGCGCCGTCGACGGCCACGTCCGGCGACAGGCTCACTCCGACCGCGACGGGCGGCGCCTCCGGGCTCCCCGTGACGATCGGAGCGACCGGCGCCTGCACGCTCGCCGACGGCGTCGTCACCTTCGCCGGCAGCGGCACCTGCACCGTCACGGCGGACCAGGCGGGCGACGGGCGCTACGCGGCGGCGGCGCAGGCCTCGCAGACCGTCGCGGTCTCGCAGCTCGCGGGCACCGTCGCGTTCGGCGGCGATGCTCCGGCCGAGGCCCGGGTCGGGGGCTCCTCGACGGCCGCGGTCGTCGCCGGCCCCTCCAGTGCTCCCCCGGTGCTGACGGCCTCCGGCGCCTGCTCCGTCGGGCCCTTCCGACTGGTCTCCTACGACTCCGCCGGCACCTGCACGCTGACGCTGGACCAGGCGGGCGACTCCCGCCACAGCGCAGCGCCGACGGCGGTGCGCAGCTTCGAGATCACCCGGACCGCGCAGACCGTGGCCTTCACCTCGCAGGCGCCGGACTCGGCGCTCGCGGGCGGCACCTACCGCCCGACCGCGACCGGCGGGGCCTCGGGGCGGCCCGTGGTGCTCGGCGCCTCCGGGTCCTGCACGCTCACCAACGGGGTCGTCTCCTTCACCGGATCGGGCACCTGCACGGTGACCGCCGACCAGACGGGCGACGCCCGGTACGACGCGGCGGAGCGGGCCTCGCAGGTGATCGCGGTCGGACTGCTCGCGGGCACCGTCTCCTTCGGCGGCACCGCGCCGACCGGTGCGACGGTCGGCGGGACGACCACCCCGCGGATCGTCGCCGGACCCTCCACCGCGCGTCCGGTGCTGACCGCCTCCGGAGCATGCTCGGCGGCCGCAGGAGTCGTGTCCCACGACTCCGTCGGCACCTGCACGCTGACGCTCGACCAGGCGGGCGACTCGCGGTACGGCGCCGCTCCGCAGGCCGTCCGCACCTTCGCGATCGGCGCCCTCGGCCAGACGCTGGCGTTCGCCTCGCCGGTCCCCGACGCGGCGGTCGCGGGGGGCTCCTACACGCCCGTCGTGACGGCCGGCGCGTCGAGCGCCCCCGTGGTGCTCGGAGCGGCCGGGTCCTGCACGGTCGCGGACGGCGTGGTGACCTTCACCCGCTCCGGCACCTGCACGGTGACCGCGGACCAGGCCGGGGACGAGCGTCACTCGGCGGCTCCGCGGATCTCGCAGTCGGTGGAGGTCGGCACGGCGGCGGGAGCGGTGTCGTTCCGCGACGCCGCTCCGACGGACGCCCGGATCGGCGGCTCCTGGACCCCGTCGATCGTCCGCGGCCCGTCGAGCGCCGACCCGGTGCTCGACGCCTCCGACTCCTGCTCGCTGGGAGAGGACGGCACGGTGTCCTACGACTCCGTCGGCACCTGCACGCTGACGCTGGACCAGGCCGGCGACGACGCTCACGCGCCCGCGGAGCAGGTCGTCCGGACCTTCCCGATCGGCAAGGCGCTGCAGACCGTCGCCTTCACCTCCGCGGCTCCGAGCACGGCGACCGCGGGCGGCCGCTACACGCCGACCGCGGCGGGCGGCTCCTCCGACCTGCCGGTCACGATCGGCGCCACGGGCGCGTGCTCGCTCGCGAGCGGCGTCGTGACCTTCAGCGGATCCGGCACCTGCACGGTCACCGCGGATCAGGCCGGCGACGCCTCGCACGACGCGGCTCCCCGGGCGACCCAGTCGATCGCGGTCGCCGCGGTCGTCCCCCAGAAGAAGAAGGCGCAGAAGGTCGCCTTCTCGACCACGATGCCGTCCTCGCCCGAGAAGGGGATCGCCTACCCGGTCGCGGCCACCGCCTCCTCCGGTCTGCCCGTGAAGCTGTACGCGAGCGGCAGCTGCACGCTGACCGCCACCGGCGCGGGCACGGCGACGGTGCGGCTGACGGGCGCGGCGAGCTGCACCGTCCGGGCCACGCAGGCGGGCGACTCCGCGTGGCTCGCCGCGACCTCGGTGACGCAGTCGCTGCAGGTGAAGTCCTCCACCCGCGCCGACCTGACGCTGACGCTGGCGCCGGCGCCGGGACTGGCGGCGACGGCCCCGCTCTCGGGCACGATCACCGTCCGGAACACCGGCACCCGGGACGCGGCGACGACGACCACCCGAGTCGTCGTCAGCGGAACGGTGGCGAGTGCGCCCGGCGCCGTGCAGACGAAGGGCTCGGCCGCGGGCACGACGGTCCTCACCTGGACCGCGCCGAGCGTCTCGGCCGGGCGGAGCACCACCTACTCGGTGACGCTCGTCGACCGGCCGGCCGCCACGACGATCGACGCCAGGGTGTCGACCGCCGCCGCCGATCCCACGCCGGCGAACAACGCGGTCAGGCGCACCTTCCGGTAGAGGCTGCGGGGAGGGAGGGGTGTCGCGCCGCGTTGCCCGCTCCCTCCCCGACCGCTACGGTCGCGGGGACGCTCCGGGGGACGGGGCTCGCGAGGGGGGCCCGTGGACCGGTTGAGGCGACGCGCGCTGCTGCTGGGGATCGCCTCCTCGGCGGTCGCGCTGACGGGGTGCACGCCCGCCCGGCCCGCTCCCGCGGCGCTCCCGCCGAGCACGGCGCCGGCGGCGGTGCTGCCGTCCGCCGCGCCGACGGCCGTCCCGACCCCTCCCCGCCCCGTGCCGACCATGACCGCCGCGGCGACTCCGGTGCGGCGGAAGGCGCCGCTGCCCTCCGGCACGATCTCGGAGCTGCCCGGCGAGGGGAGCACGCTCGCCTGGACCGTCGACGACGGCGCGGACTCCGACGTGGTCGCCGCCTACGCGCAGTTCGCCCGCGACACCGGCACCCGGCTGACCTTCTTCCTCAACGGGAAGTACGACTCGTGGACCGTGAACGCGCCGCTGCTGGCTCCGCTCGTCGCCTCGGGGCAGGTGCAGCTCGCGAACCACACCTGGTCGCACGCCGACCTGACGAGCCTCTCGAGCGACGGCGTGCAGGAGGAGCTGGGCCGCAACGGCGACTTCATCCGCTCGACCTACGGGGTGGAGGCGGCGCCCTTCTACCGGCCGCCGTTCGGCTACACGGACGAGCGGAGCCGGGCCGCCGCGTCGGCGATCGGCTACACGGCGACGGTGCTCTGGTACGGCTCGCTCTCGGACTCCGGGCGGATCACGCCGGAGCAGGTGGTCGGCTTCGCGGACCAGTGGTTCCTGCCGCAGCACATCGTGATCGGGCACGCGAACTTCGATCCTGTGACGCAGGTCTACGCGCGGCTCGTCGACATCCTCCGCGAGCGCTCGCTCGAGACGGTGACCCTCCGCGACGTGTTCGCGGTCTGAGCGCCTCCCCGCCGACGTTGGTCAGCGCGCGGGTCAGCGCGCGGGTCAGCGCAGCGCGGGTCAGCGCGCGGGTCAGCGCAGCGCAGGTCAGCGCGCGGGTCAGCGGAGCGCGGCGCGCGCGGCAGCGGAGACGGCCGCGGCGACCGCGTCGAGGGCGGGCGTGTGCAGGGCCCACTGCTGCCAGTAGAGGGGGACGTCGACGGGGTCGCCGCCCAGCTCGACCAGGCCCTCGCCGCCGACCGGGGCCTGCAGCTCGGGCAGCATCCCCCACCCCATGCCCAGGCGCACGGCCCGCTCGAAGTCGGTCGATCCGGGGACGCGGTGCTGCGGCGGGCGGCCCTCGACGCCGGCGGCTCGGAGGAAGTCGTCCTGCAGGCGGTCCTTCTCGTCGAAGACGACCAGCGGAGCGCTCGCGAGACCGGCCGTGCCGCCGTCCGGGAACCAGCGCTCGGCGAACGCAGGCGAGGCCATGGCGCGGTACCGCATCACTCCGAGCGGCGCGACGGTGCAGCCGAGCACCGCCTCCGACTCTCCGGTGACGGCCGCCAGCACGGTGCCGTCGCGGAGGAACGCGGTGGTGTGCGCCTGGTCCTCGCGGTGCAGCTCCACCACGACGTCGGGGACGGAGGCGAGCGCGGGCAGCACCCAGGTGGCCAGGGAGTCGGCGTTGACGGCGAGCGGGAGGACGACGGGGCCCGCCCCCTCCGCGTCCTCGCCGCCGAGCGAGCGGACGGCGTCGTCGGCGAGGAGCTCGATCTGGCGGGCGAGGCGGAGGAGCCCCGCACCGGCCTCGGTCGCGACGACCGGGCGCGAGCGCACCAGCAGGACGCGGCCTGCGGCGGTCTCGAGCGCCTTGATCCGCTGGCTGAGGGCGGAGGGGGTGATGTGCAGGGCCCGGGCGGCGGCGTCGAAGGAGCCGTACCGGACGGAGGCGGCGAGCGCGCGCAGGCGGGAGAGGTCGAGGTCGTCCGTCAGCATCAGTGCTGCTTACGGTACTGAAGGAGCATGAGCTGGTCTACAGGAGCGCCCCGCCCTAGCGTCGGAGCGTGTCCCCCCTCCTCGCCGCCCTCTCCGGCCTCGGCTTCGGCCTCTCGCTCATCATCGCGATCGGCGCGCAGAACGCCTTCGTGCTCCGCCAGGGCCTCCGCCGCGAGCACGTGCCCGCCGTCGTCGCGATCTGCGCGCTCTGCGACGCCGCGCTGATCGCGCTCGGGATCGCGGGGATCGGAGCGGTCCTGGAGTCGGCGCCGTGGCTGCTGGTGGTGATCCGCTGGGGCGGCATCGCCTTCCTCCTCGCCTACGCGGTGATGGCGGCGAGGCGCGCACTGCGGCCGGGGACCCTCGACGGCGATCCGGCCGACGCCTCGACGTCGCTCCGCACGGCGATCGGCACGTGCCTGGCGCTCACGCTGCTCAACCCGCACGTCTACCTCGACACGGTCGTGCTGCTCGGGTCGGTGGCGAACACGCACGGCGACGAGCGCTGGTGGTTCGGGGCGGGGGCGGCGGCCGGGAGCGTGCTGTGGTTCACCGCTCTCGGCTTCGGGGCGCGGGCGCTGCGGCCGCTGTTCCGGAGCCGCGGGGCCTGGCGGATCCTCGACGCGGCCGTGGCGGTCGTGATGGTGGTGCTGGCGGTGTCGCTCGCGCTGCACTGAGGGCCTGGTGGTGCACTGCTTGTTCTACTAACATTGTGAACATGTTATTCCGGGTCGACCACTCCGCGGCGGGCTCGCTCGCCGACCAGCTGGAGTCGCAGGTGCGCTCGGCCGTCGCCCGGGGCGAGCTCTCGGCGGGCGACCGCCTGCCGCCCGCCCGCGAGCTCGCCGACTCGCTCGGCATCAACATGCACACCGTGCTGCGCGCGTACGCCGCCCTGCGCGACGACGGGATCCTCCAGATGCGTCGGGGCCGCGGCGCGTGGATCACGGAATCGGCCGGGCCCGGGCTCGTGCGCGTCACCGCCCTGGTCGACGAGCTGCTCGCGGAGGCCCGCCGCAGCGGCATCACCCCGGCGGAGCTCGTCCGCCTGATCGAGAGGACCGGATCATGACCGCCACCGCCGACCGCCGCCGCGAGCTCCTCGCCGCCGCGTCCCTCCTGCTCCCCGCCGCCGGAGTGCTCGTCTCGCGCCTCGTCCTGGACGACGTGCTGCCCGCGGAGCTCGCCTCGCACTGGTCGGGGACCGGGGCGGCCGATGCGACCGCGTCGACGGGCGCCCTGCTCGCGATCGCCCTCGTGCTCTCCGGGCTCCCGGCCGTCGCGGGCCTCGTAGCGGCGGCCGTCGGGCGCGCCCCGCGGCTCCTGCTGGCGACCCTCGGCCTCGTGGCCGGGCTGGGCGCCTCCGCCTGGGCGACCTCGGTCGGCACGACGCTCGCGGCCGGGCGCGCCGAGGGGGCGGAGCTCGGCGGGTGGCTGCTCGCGCTGCTCGGGGGGATGCTCTTCGCCGTCGTGCCCGCGCTGATCGCTCCGGGCACCCGGCGCGCCTCCCGCCTCGCCGCCGGCCGCCTGCCGCTCGCGGCGGAGGAGGCCGGCGCCTGGTCGCAGACGCTGACGGGCCCGGTGTTCGCCGTCGCCGCGGTCGCCACGGCGGCGGGCGCGGCCCTCTCCCTCGCGACGCTCGCCGCGGCGGGCGCCACCGGTCCGGCGATCGCGACGGCCGTCGTCCTCGGCGTCGTCGCGCTGGTGCTCCTCTCCTTCTCCCGCCTGAGGGTGACCGCCGACCGCCGCGGCCTCCGCGTCGTCACGACCGCCCTCGGCATCCCGCTGCGCCGCATCCCGCTCGACACGATCGCCTCGGCCGGCACGGCCCAGCTGCGGCCGTCGGAGTGGGGCGGCTGGGGGTACCGGGTGATGCCGGGCCGCTCGGCGGTCATCCTGCACGCCGGGCCGGGGCTGGTGGTGACGACGGACCGCTCGCGCGAGTTCGCGGTCAGCCTCGACGACCCCGAGACCCCCGCGGCGCTGCTCGAGACCCTGCGCTCGCGGGCCTGAGGCGCCGACCCGTCAGTCGACCACGATCCGGACGAGCGTCGTGACGGCATCCACCGCGTTCACGTAGGAGTAGTGCCGCGAGGTCGGGAAGGCGAGGTGCCGTCCGGGCTCCAGCCGCACGGGCTCCTCGCCCTCCCGCTCCAGGAGGAGCGCGCCGGCGGTGACGAGCAGGATCTCGTGCCACCCCTCGGGGTCGGGCTGCGCGTCGTAGCGGTCCCCGGGGCCGAGCGTCCAGGTCCAGAGCTGGGCCTCCCGGCGCGCGGGGACGGAGGAGAGCAGGACGGCGACGCTCGCCTCGCCCGCTCCCCGCCAGGCGACCTGGTCGATCGCCGCGGGCGCGGATCCCGGGGCCGAGACGAGTGCCGTGAACGTGGTGCCGAGGGCGGTCGCGAGGCGGTCGACTCCGGTCAGCGAGATGTTGGCCTCGCCGGCCTCGGCCGCGACGATCGTCCGCCGGCTGATGCCCGAGCGCGCCGCCAGCGCGGACTGGCTCAGTCCGGCTCCGCGCCGCGCGAGACGGAGGTTGCCGCCCAGGTGGGCGAGGACGGGAGCCGACATGCGCACTATTCTGCACCGACAGGCCCCTGATGCTCCTAGGATGTGCAGAATGATGCACATCTCGCCTCTCCGGGGCCTCCGCTTCACGCGTCCGGAGTGGGCGCTCATCGGCATCACCGCGATCTGGGGCGGTACCTTCCTCGCCGTGCACATCGCGATGGAGCACAGTGGGCCGCTGTTCTTCGTCGGGATGCGGTTCGCCATCGCGGGGCTGATCAGCGCGGTCGTGTTCCACCGGTCGCTCCGGGGGATGCGGCGGATCGACCTCGCGGCCGGCGTCGCGATCGGGGTGATGATCTTCGCGGGCTACGGCCTGCAGAGCTACGGGCTGCAGACGATCCCGAGCAGCACCTCCGCGTTCCTGACCGCGCTGTACGTGCCGCTGGTGCCGCTGCTCCAGTGGGTCGTGTTCCGTCGCCGTCCGGGCGTGCTGACGCTGGTGGGCGTCGCGCTGGCGTTCGTCGGACTGCTCCTGATCGCGGGCCCGCAGCCGGGCGTCGCGCTCGGAGCGGGCGAGGTGGCGACGATCGTGAGCACGCTGCCGATCGCGGCGGAGATCATCCTGATCGGCCTCGTCGCCGGACGCGTGGACCTCGGCCGGGTGACCGTGGTGCAGCTGCTGGTCGCCGGCGCGCTCGGGTTCGCCTCGATGCCCGTCGCAGGCGAGGCGGTCCCGGCGTTCTCGTGGGCCTGGCTGATCCCCGCGCTCGCGCTCGGGGCGAGCAGCTGCCTGATCCAGCTGACGATGAACTGGGCTCAGCGCTCGGTCTCGCCGTCGCGCGCCACGATCATCTACTCCGCCGAGCCCGTCTGGGCCGGTCTGATCGGCCGCCTCGCCGGCGACCGGCTCCCCGCGCTCGCCCTGCTCGGGGCGGGGTTCATCGTCGCGGGCACGCTCGTCAGCGAGCTGAAGCCGCGCCGCGAGCCCGCGCCGCCGGCTCTCAGGTGACGGCGGGGAGGGCGGCGGAGGCGACGAGCGCGCCGCCGGCGTCGGTGATCTCGACGGCGGCGACGGACTCGCGCAGGACGGCCGCGTTCATCTCGCAGTCGAGCTCCGCGGAGCTGCCGAGGAAGGAGCCGGACGGGAGCCGCTCGCCGGAGCCGGTGACCAGCACGAGGTCGTAGCTCTCGCCGAGCGCGAAGCCTGTCCCGCGGAGGATCGTCTCGGTGCCCCAGGTGTGCGCGACCAGCGAGCCGTCGAGCGTCACGCCCTCCGTCCGCTCGTCGAAGGCGATCGCCTCGACGGCGCCGAGCGTCCCGGGCGGTCCCGCGACGGGGCGCTCCTCGGCGGACCGCAGGGCCGCTCCGGCGACGCCGCCCGCGACGAGGAGCGCGGCCGCCGCGGCGACGGCCAGGACGGCACGGCGGCGCGAGGCACGCAGACTCTCCCCGCGCTCGGGCCGCTCCCCGGCGAGCGCCGCGACGCGCGACCGCAGCTCCGGCGACGGCTCCGCCTCCTCCCAGCGGCCCAGCGCGCCGACCCGGTCGACCACCGCGCCGAACGACGCGAGCTCGGGGTCGATCGAGGGGTCGGCGGCGCGCAGGCTCTCGAACTCCCGCGTCTCCTCGGCGGAGAGGTCGCCGGCGAGGGCCGCGGCGAGGAGCTCCTCGCGGCGGCCGCCGGGCTCGTCTCCGTCGGGCTGGTCTCGGTCGATCACGATCTCTCCTCGTCGGTGGGTCCGGCGCTCGCGAGGTGACCGCGGAGCGCTCGGAGAGCGTAGAAGGCGCGGCTGCGCAGGGTGGCGACCGGCACGCTCGTGGCGGCCGACAGCTCGGCGTAGGTCTCGCCGTTCAGGTGGACGGCGACGACGACCTGCCGGTGCTCGGCGGAGAGCCGCGCGAGCGCCTCGGCGATCGCGAGCGGCTCGAGGGGGTCGCGGTCCTCCGCGGGCACCTCCTCCAGAATCTCGGCCTCGACCAGGCGCGGCAGGCGCCGGCGCGAGCGGTGCACGTCGATGACGACGTTGCGGGCGATGGCGAAGAGCCAGGTGCGGGTGCTGGCGCGCTCGGCGGAGTAGCTCGCCCGCGAGCGCCAGGCGCGCAGGAACGTCTCCTGCACGCAGTCCTCAGCGAGGCCGCGGTCGCGCAGGGCGTTGAGCGCGAAGCCGAGCAGGGCGGACCCGTGCTCGTCGAAGGCGGCGGCCGGGTCGAACTCCGCCGTCCGGGGCTCGAGGCGCACCACCGGAGCCGGGACCTCCGAGTGCTCGCGCGGCATCGCGGGCCCTTCGTCTCGTCGTGCCGTCGCCGTGCGCGCCACACCGCCTCCTCGTCGGGACCGGTGGTCCGTCGGAAGGGGGTACGGCCGCGGCGGCGGCGGCGTTCATCGGAGGCGAGGACCGTCTCCGTGAAGATCCTCTCAGATGGAGTGAACGCAGCGCCGCTTCCGGCCGTACTCCCTGCATCGGGCCCGCTCGGCGCTCGCGATCGAAAGGCTCCACCATGACGAAGACGTCCCCCGCGCGGAACCGCGCCGGCCGCCGCCTGCTCTCCCTCGGCGGCATCACCGCCGTCGCCGCCGCCTACTTCTTCGCCGCCGCGCCGGCCCAGGCCGAGACCGAGGTCGCCGAGCCGTCCTCGTTCACCAGCGCCTTCACGGTGATGGCGACGCCCGACCAGGTCGTGAACGCCGATTCCGCCGCGACCCCCGGCCAGCCCGGCGCCACGGGCGAGATGACCTTCCGGGTCAACAGCGACCTCGACGTCATCTGCTACGACATCACCCTCACCGGTGTGACCGGCGACTACCAGAGCCCCGCGAAGACCGCGACGCACATCCACCAGGCGGCGCTGGGCAAGGCGGGCCCGCCGCGCATCGCGTTCCCGAACCCGGCCCCGGTCGGAGACGGCCCCCGCACCAGCAGCGGCTGCCTGCAGGGCCCCTTCACCACGGGCATCCAGGCGAACGGGGCCGACACCGGCGCCGGATTCACGCTGAAGGCCCTCGAGGCCGATCCCGCCGCCTTCGCGGGCGACTCCCACACGGCCTCGTATGCGGCTGGCGTCGTCCGCGGCCAGCTCTCGCAGGTGCCGGTCGGCGGCCTCCAGACCGGTGGCGGCGCGACCGCCGCCGGGAGCGACGCCACGGGCCCGTCCGGTCTCGCCGCGATGGCCGGCCTCGGAGCCGTCGTCGCCCTCGGCGCGGCCGGAGTGGTCGTCGCCCGCCGGCGCACCGCCTCCTGATCGTGGGCACCCGGTCGAGGAGCGGCGCGGCGGCACTGTGCGCCGTGCTGCTCCTCGCGGGGTGCGCCGCCGCGGACGGGAGCGGAGGAGCGGAGACGCCCGCGAGCGCGCCCGCGCCTCCGGCCCTCGCTTCTGCTCCCCCGGTCACTCCTCCCCCGGTCCCCGTGCCCGACCCCGCCGCTGCGGCGCCCGCGCGCACCGTCGGCGTCGAGCCCGCCCGGCTGAGCGTGCCCGCGATGGGCCTGGACGAGCCGCTGATCGCGCTGGGCATCCAGTCGGACGGGACGATGGAGGTGCCGGTGGACTACGACGACGTCGGCTGGTTCTCGGGAGGCGGGCGCCCGGGTGGCAGCGGCCGCACCGTGATCGCGGCGCACGTCGACTCGCGGTCCGGTCCCGCGGTCTTCTTCCGCCTCGGCGAGCTCGCCCCGGGCGATGAGATCGCGGTGAGCGGAGTGGACGGCTCCGACCACCGCTACCGGGTGACGGCGGTCGAGTCCCACGCCAAGGCCGCGTTCCCCACCGCCCGCGTCTTCGGCGCGACCCTCGAGGAGGAGCTGATCCTCGTGACCTGCGGAGGCGAGTACGACACGGCGATCGGCCGCTACCGGGACAACCTGGTGGTGTTCGCCTCCCCGCTCTGAGGCCCGCCACGGAGGCGCGGCACAGAGGGGCGGCACGACCGCCCGGCATCGTGGCGCGGAACGGTGGCGCAGAGCACAGCACGAGTGCCCCGCCGGCGCAAGGGTCCGGGCGCGCGCACGCCGTGTGGTCGGATGGGGAGGGCCGGCCCCCCGCCGCCGCTCCCCTCCCGCTCCCCAC
>NZ_PSUZ01000040.1:13844-20913 GCF_002932095.1 Rathayibacter sp. AY1G1 | reverse complement strand
CCCGCGTCCTGGCGCTTCTCGACCCAGCGGGCGACCGCGGTCTTCAGCCCTGAGAACGAGAAGTCGTAGCGGTGGCGCTCGAGGTCCTTCGGCAGGCTGAGCCCGCGGGGGAAGCGGATCGCCTTCGGGTCCCCGTCCGCCGCCACCCGGTCGATCTGCGGTCCGCCCGGATAGGGCAGGCCCAGGACGCGCGCCACCTTGTCGAAGGCCTCGCCGGCGGCGTCGTCGATGGTCTCGCCGAGCAGCTCGACATCCGACACCAGATCGCGCACGTGCAGGAGCGAGGTGTGCCCGCCCGAGACCAGCAGCGCGATCGTCGGCACCTCGACGGGGCTGCCCTCGCTGCCGTCGGCCCGGAGGACGTCGGCTCCCACGTGGCCGACGAGGTGGTTCACGGCGTAGAGCGGCAGGCCGAGCGAGACGGCGAGCGCCTTCGCCGCTCCGACGCCGACCATGAGGGCGCCCGAGAGCCCCGGTCCGCTGGTGACCGCGATCGCGTCCAGGTCGCCGAGCGCGACACCGGCCTCGGAGAGCGCCGCGTGCAGGGCGGGCTCGAGCGCCTCCAGGTGCGCCCGGGCGGCCACCTCGGGCACGACGCCGCCGTAGCGGGCGTGCTCCTCCATCGAGGAGGCGATGGTGTTCGAGAGCAGCGTCGTGCCGCGGACGATGCCGATCCCCGTCTCGTCGCAGCTGGTCTCGATGCCGAGGACGAGGGGTCCGGTGCTCACGGGGTCTCCTGGGTCGGGGTCGGCGGCAGGCGCATCACGATCGCGTCCACTCCGTCGGGCTGGTAGTAGGCGGGGCGGACGCCGATCTCCTCGAAGCCCTCCGAGCGGTAGAGGGTCTGCGCGGCGGGGTTGTCGGCGCGGACCTCGAGGAAGACCTCGCGGGCGCCGCGTTCGCCGGCCGCCTCGAGGAGCGCGCGCAGCAGTCGGCGGCCGAGGCCGGTGCGGCGGACCCGGGCGACGACCGCGATCGTCTGCACGTCGCCCTCGTGGGCGCCGACGGGGCAGAGGAGCCCGGCGTAGCCGACCACCTCGCCGTCCTGCTCGGCGATCAGGTACCGGGTGTGACGGCTCCGGATCTCCTCCGCCATCATCCCGCGCGACCAGGCGTCGCCGGCGAACTCGGACTGCTCGATCGCCATGACGGCGTCGAGGTCGTCCGGCTGCGCGTCGCGGAGCACGGCCTCGCTCATGCGGTCACCCGCTTGGGACCGGCCGACAGCGTGACGTCGGGCGAGCGGAGGTAGAGGGGCTCGTCCTCGGCGCCGGGCCGGCCGGCAGCGCGCAGGCGGGCGGCCACGACTCCGAGCTCGCCGGCGGAGACCGACTCGGCCTCCAGGCGCGGGAGCTCCGGATGCGGGAGGGCAGGCGGCTTGTCCAGGCCCGGGCCGGCGACGCGGACGGGGAGTCCCTGGTCGTCGAGCCCGTCGTAGGCGCTCCAGTACAGCTCGCGGCGGCGGGCGTCGGTGACGACGAGGAAGCCCGCGGCGCGCCCGTGCCGCAGCGCGGCGAGCGCGATCGCGTCGTGCGAGACCACGGGGAGGGTGGGGACGCCGCGGCCGAGCGCGAAGGCCCGGGCGGCGGCGATCCCGACCCGGAGGCCGGTGAAGGGGCCGGGGCCCATGCCCACGGCGACCGCCTCGATCCCCCCGGGAGCCACGTCGGCCGCCTCGAGCGCCTCCTGGATCAGCCGGCCGACCACCTCCGCGTGGCGCATGGTGTCGGTCTCGGTGCGCTCCGAGCGCACGGCGCCCGCGGAGTCGACGACGGCGACGGAGGTTCCGGAGGAGGTGTCGATCGCGAGGAGCACGCGTCCAGGGTACCCGCGGGCTCAGCTCCAGCCGGTGCCGCGGAAGCGGACGGTCCGCGGCTCGATCGGCTCCTCGCCCTCCTCGGCGTCGGAGCCGGCGGTCGGCCGCTCGATGACCACGTCGAGCCAGGACTCCGCGACGCCGTCCAGCATCCCGGCCCCCCACTCCACGACGATCACCGAGCGCGCCGGATCGAGGTCGAGGTCGTCGAGCTCGACCGGCGAGCCCACGCGGTAGGCGTCGACGTGCACGAGCGGCGGCCCGTCGTGCAGCGGCGGATGCGTCCGCGCGATCACGAAGGTGGGGCTCGTCACGGGACCCCGCACGTCGAGGCCCTCGCCGAGCCCTCGCGTGAAGGTCGTCTTGCCCGCGCCGAGCGGCCCGGTCAGCACCAGCAGGTCGCCGGCGCGCAGCACTCGGCCGAGCTCGCGGCCGAGCTCCGCCATGGCCTCCGGATCGGCGACCTCGACGACGCGGTCCGCGAACCAGGAGCGCTCAGGCACGGCCGTCCGCCGCGCTCAGCAGCCGCCGCTGGACCCGCGGCCCGAGCCGGGTGACCAGCTCGTAGTTGATGGTGCCGCACCACCGCGCCCACTCGTCTACCGAGGGGACGCCGGTCGTCGGGTCGCCCCAGAGCGTCACCGGGTCGCCCGTCGCGACGCTCGCATCCCCCACGTCGACGACGAACTGGTCCATCGCGACCCGCCCGGCGATCCGGTGGCGGCGGCCGCCGATCGAGACCTCCGCGACGCCGGAGGCGCTCCGCGGGATGCCGTCCGCGTAGCCGAACGGCACGAGCGCGAGGGTCGTCCCGCCCTCGGCCCGCCAGGTGTAGTCGTAGCTCACGCCGGTCCCGTGGGGCACCCGGCGGACGCCGGCGACGCGGCCCTGCAGCGTCATCGCCGGGACGAGCCCGAGCTGGAGCGAGGTCTCGTCCTCGAACGGCGAGAGTCCGTAGAGGGCGATGCCGCTGCGCACCATGTCGAGGCGTGTCTCCGGGAGGCGCAGCGCCGCCGCCGTCGCCGCGAGGTGCAGGACCGGCGCCTGCACCCCGTGCGAGGCCAGCGCGGCCTCGGCGCGGCGGAGGAGCGCGAGCTGGGCGAGGTCGTCCTCGCGCGAGGTGTTGGACAGGTGCGAGAACAGCCCGGTGAGGTGGACGGTGCCGCGAGCGCTGTGACGGGCGAGCGCCTCCGCCAGGTGCGGCCACTCCTCCTCCGCGGCGCCGTTGCGGCTGAGGCCGGTGTCGACCTTGAGCTGCACGGCCGCGCGCACGCCGCGGTCCTCCGCCGACTGCGCGAGCGTGTCGAGCTGGTCCACCGAGGAGACGGCGACGTCGATCGAGTGCTCGAGCGCCGCGTCGAAGTCCTCGCCGGGGTCGTGCAGCCAGCAGAGGATCGGAGCGACGACGCCTGCCTCGCGCAGGGCCACGGCCTCCCGCAGCTCCGCAGTGCCGAGGGCGTCCGCGCCGCCGTCGAGCGCCGCCTGCGCCGCGGCCAGGGCGCCGTGCCCGTAGCCGTTGGCCTTGACGACGGCCATCAGCCGGCGGGCGCCGGTGAGCTCGCGCAGACGCGCGGCGTTCGCCGCCATCGCGTCGACGTCGATCACCGCCTCGCGGTACGACGCGGGGACGCTCACGACTCTGCCACCACGAACGCGCAGGCCACGCCCGCGTCGTGCGTCATCGAGAGGTGCACGCGCGTGATTCCGCGCGCCTCCGCGGCCGCCCGGGCCGGGCCGTGCAGCGCGAAGGACGGATTCCCGTGCTCGTCCCGCTCGACGACCATGTCGTGCCAGCGGGCGCCCACGGAGTCGCCGAGCGCCTTGATCAGCGCCTCCTTGGCGGCGAAGCGGCCCGCCAGCGAGGCGACGGGGAGCGAGCGTTCGCTCTCGGCGAACAGCCGGTCGCGGAGCCGGGGCGTGCGCGTCAGCGAGCGCTCGAAGCGCGCGAGGTCCACGACGTCCACCCCGATCCCCACGATCACGGCTCGATCACTCGACCGTGACCGACTTGGCGAGATTGCGCGGCTGGTCGACGTCGAGGCCCTTGGCGGCGGCGAGCTCCATCGCGAACATCTGCAACGGGGTGACGGCGAGCAGCGGCTCGAACAGCGGGTCGGCGAGCGGGATCGGCACGACCTCGTCGGCGATCTGGATCGCGGCCGTGTCGCCCTGCTCCGCGATCGCGATGACGCGGGCGCCGCGGGCCTTGATCTCCTGGATGTTCGAGATCACCTTGCGCTGCAGCTCGTACGACTCGCTCGGGCTCGGCACGATCACGAAGACGACCTGGCCAGGCTCGATCAGTGCGATCGGGCCGTGCTTGAGCTCGCCCGCCGCGAAGCCCTCGGCGTGGATGTAGGCGAGCTCCTTGAGCTTCAGCGCGCCCTCGAGCGCCACCGGGTAGCCGACGTGGCGGCCGAGGAACAGCACCGCGCGGGTGTCGGCCATCCAGCCGGCCAGCTGGGCGATGTCGTCGGAGGCGTCGAGCACGCGGGAGAGCTTCTCCGGGATCGCGGCGAGCTGGGCCGCCTGCGAGGCGACGAGCTCGGTGGAGGCGGCTCCGCGCACCGCGGCGAGGTGCAGCCCGAAGAGGTAGAGCGCCGCGATCTGGGCGACGAAGGCCTTGGTCGAGGCGACCGCCACCTCCGGGCCCGCGTGCGTGTAGAGCACGGCATCCGACTCGCGTGGGATCGTCGCGCCCTGGGTGTTGCAGACCGAGAGCGTCTTGGCGCCGTGCTCGCGGGCGTACTTGACCGCCATCAGCGTGTCCATCGTCTCGCCGGACTGGCTGATCGAGACGACGAGGGTGCGCGGGGTGAGCACCGGGTCGCGGTAGCGGAACTCGTGGCTGAGCTCGACCTCGACGGGGACGCGCGCCCACTTCTCGATCGCGTACTTGGCGACCATGCCCGAGTAGGCGGCCGTGCCGCAGGCGATGATCGTGATGCGGTCGATCTCCGTCAGCACCGGGCCGAGCGCGTCGAGCTCCGGCAGCGTGATCGCGCCCTCGTGGATGCGGCCGCGGAGCGTGTTCGCGACGGCCTCGGGGCCCTCGGTGATCTCCTTGGCCATAAAGCTCGACCAGCCGCCCTTCTCGGACGCCGACGCGTCCCAGGCGATCTCGAACGGCTCGGTCTCGACGGGGTTGCCGAAGAAGTCGGTCACCGTGACGAGCTCCGGGGTGATCGTGACGATCTGGTCCTGGCCGATGGCGACCGCGCGGCGGGTGAACTCGACGAACGCCGCGACGTCGGAGCCGAGGAAGTTCTCCCCGTCGCCCAGGCCGATCACGAGCGGCGAGTTGCGGCGCGCGCCGACGACCACGCCGGGCTGGTCCTGGTGCAGGGCGAGCAGGGTGAACGCGCCCTCGAGGTGCGCGACGACGGCCTGGAAGGCGAGCACGAGGTCGCCGGTGCGGCGGTACTCGCGGGCGATCAGGTGCGCGGCGACCTCGGTGTCGGTCTCGCTCTCGAAGACGGCGCCCTCGGCGAGCAGCTGCTCCTTGAGCGGCTGGAAGTTCTCGATGATGCCGTTGTGGATGACGGCGAGCCTGCCCTCGTCCGCGAGGTGGGGGTGGGCGTTGCGGTCGGTCGGGCCGCCGTGCGTCGCCCAGCGGGTGTGGCCGATGCCCGTGGTGCCCTCGGCCAGCGGGTGCGCTTCGAGGTCGTCGACGAGGACGCTGAGCTTGCCCGAGCGCTTGCGGCTGTCGAGCTGCCCGTCGGCGTCGATCACGGCCACGCCGGCCGAGTCGTAGCCGCGGTACTCCAGACGCTTCAGGCCCCCGAGCAGCACGGCCAGGCTGTCGCGCTCACCGACGTATCCAACGATTCCACACATGCGCTCGATTCTAAGCGGCGCGGAGGCGCCTCCCGCGGCGTCGGGCACCCGGCGGGGCGGACGCTAGGATCGGTCCCCATGCCGTCGTCTCCTCGCGATCCCGCACGCGACGCGCACCCCTCCCCCTTCGTCGAGATCGTCCGCTCCGACTGGGCCGAGCTCGCCCGCACCACGGAGCTGCCGCTGTCGGAGACCGAGGTCGTGCAGCTGCGGGGGCTGGGCGACCGGCTGAGCCTCACCGAGGTCGCGGAGGTCTACCTGCCGCTCTCGCGCCTGCTGAGCCTGTACGCCGGTGGCGCGCGGCACCTGCACCGCGCGACGAGCACGTTCCTCGGGGAGCGCGCGCAGCCGACTCCGTTCGTGATCGGCGTCGCGGGGTCGGTCGCGGTGGGCAAGTCGACGATCGCGCGCCTGCTGCGGGAGCTGCTCGCCCGCTGGGAGGACACGCCCCGCGTCGAGCTGGTGACCACCGACGGCTTCCTGCTGCCCAACCGCGAGCTGGAGCGCCGCGGTCTGATGAGCCGCAAGGGCTTCCCCGAGTCGTACGACCGGCGGGCGCTGCTGCGCTTCGTCTCGGAGGTGAAGGGCGGGGCCGCGGAGGTGCGCGCGCCGTTCTACTCGCACCTCTCCTACGACATCGTCCCCGACGCCGAGATCGTCGTGCGGCGGCCGGACGTGCTGATCGTCGAGGGCCTGAACGTGCTGCAGCCGCCGGTGCCCGGTCACGGCCTGGCGGTCAGCGACCTGTTCGACTTCACCGTCTACGTCGACGCCCGGACCAGCGACATCGCGCGCTGGTACGAGGAGCGCTTCCTCACCCTGCAGCAGGGCGCGTTCGCGAATCCGAACTCCTACTTCCACCGCTACGCGGCGCTCAGTCCGGACGAGGCCCGTGAGCGCGCGCGGAGCATCTGGGCCGCGATCAACGAGCCGAACCTGCTGCAGAACGTGCGCCCCACCCGCTCCCGCGCGAGCCTGGTCCTCCGCAAGCAGGCCGATCACACGGTCTCCTCGGTCCTCCTCCGCAAGATCTGACCGCGCCCCCGGTCGCTGTTCGCCGCCGCGCGCACCGCGCAGCCACCGACCTCCTCGAACCCCTCCACCGCAGGATCGGTGCAGGCTCGGGACCACCCGCGAGCCGTCGGCGGGAATCGCGTGCCAAGCGATTCACGCGCGGCGAACGCGACCCGCTCCACCCGTGCAACCACCTCGCGAAGCCGACCGCGAGGTGCCGCGCAAGGAGCGGCCCCGCAACAAGCACCGCCGCGTGCCAAGCGATTCCCGCGCGGCGAACGCGACCCGCTCCACCCATCGTGACCACCTCGCCAAGCCGACCGCGAGGGGCCGCGCAGGGAGCGGCCCCGCAACGAACACAGCCGTCGTGGGAATCGCGTGCCAAGCGATTCACCCGCGGCG
>NZ_PSUZ01000040.1:0-13836 GCF_002932095.1 Rathayibacter sp. AY1G1 | reverse complement strand
GACCACCTCGCCAAGCCGACCGCGAGGGGCCGCGCAGGGAGCGGCCCCGCAACGAACACAGCCGTCGTGGGAATCGCGTGCCAAGCGATTCACCCGCGGCGAACGCGCCCCGCTCCACCCATCGCAACCACCTCGCCAAGCCGACCGCGAGGGGCCGCGCAGGGAGCGGCCCCGCAACGAACACAGCCGTCGTGGGAATCGCGTGCCAAGCGATTCACCCGCGGCGAACGCGCCCCGCTCCAGCCATCGCAACCACCTCGCGAAGCCGACCGCGAAGGGCCGCGCGGGGAGCGGCCCCCGTAACGAACACCGCCGTCGTGGGAATCGCGTGCCAAGCGATTCACCCGCGGCGAACGCACCCCGCTCCACCCATCGCGACCACCTCCCCAAGCCGACCGCGAAGAGCCGCGCAGGGAGCGGCTCCTTAAGAACGCAGCCGCTCGAGCACGACCGCGGCGAGCGATTCGGCGAGGCGGTCGGCCGTCTCCTGCGTCTTCGCCTCGACCATGACGCGCACCATCGGCTCGGTGCCGGAGGGGCGCAGGAGCACGCGGCCGTCGCTGCCGAGCTCGGCGGTGGCGTCGGCGACGGCGGAGGCGATGACCTCGTCGTCGCGGACGCCCTCGCGGTCGACGCCGCGCACGTTGAGGAGGGTCTGCGGGAAGACGGACATGACTGCGGCCAGGTCGGCGATCGTGCGTCCGGTCCGGGCCATCTCGGCCGCGAGCTGGAGGCCGGTGAGCACCCCGTCGCCGGTGGTGGCGTAGCGGCTCATGATGACGTGGCCGGACTGCTCCCCGCCGAGCGAGTAGCCGCCGTCGTTCATCGCCTCGAGGACGTAGCGGTCGCCGACCGCGGTCTCGATGACGCGGATGCCGGCGGCGCGCATGGCGAGCTTGAGGCCGAGGTTGCTCATGACGGTGGCCACGAGGACGTCGTCGCGCAGGGCGCCGCGGCGGGCCATGGCTGTCGCGAGGATCGCCATGATCTGGTCGCCGTCGACGATGCGGCCCTCGGCGTCCACTGCGAGGCAGCGGTCGGCGTCGCCGTCGTGGGCGATGCCGATGTCGGCGCCGGCCGCGCGGACGGCGTCGGCGACGTTGTCGAGGTGGGTGGAGCCCACTCCGTCGTTGATGTTGAGGCCGTCGGGGTCGTTGCCGATGACGGTGACGGTCGCTCCGGCGTCGGTGAACACTTGGGGCGAGATGCCGGCGGCGGCGCCGTGCGCGCAGTCGATGACCACGTGCAGGCCGTCGAGACGGGTGCCCTCGAGGGATCCGAGCAGGTGGAGGACGTAACGGTCCTCCGCGTCGGAGAAGCGGGTGATGCGGCCGACGTCGGCTCCGGTCGGCGTGAGCGGGGGGACTCCGAGGGCCGCTTCGATGCGGTTCTCGAGCTCGTCCGGGAGTTTGCGTCCGCCTGCGGCGAAGAACTTGATGCCGTTGTCGGCGGCGGGATTGTGCGAGGCCGAGATCATCACGCCGAAGTCGGCGTTCTCGTCGGCGATGAGGTAGGCGGTGGCGGGCGTCGGGATGACGCCGGCGTCGAGCACGTCGACTCCAGCGCTCGCGAGACCCGCCGCGACCGCGGCTCCGATGAACTGACCGGAGATGCGGGGGTCGCGGGCGAGCACGGCGACGGGCCGACGGCCCTCGGCCCGGGCGGCCGCTCCGAGTACACGGGCGGCCGCCTGGGCGAGGCCGAGAGCCAGGTCGGCCGTGACCTCGCGATTAGCGAGGCCACGGACGCCGTCTGTTCCGAACAGGCGCGGCATGGTGCGCAGTCCCTTCTCGAGCTGCTGGTCGTGCGGCCGTCAGGCCGCGTCGACTAGCGCTTCGAGAACTGGGACGCCTTGCGGGCCTTCTTGAGACCGGCCTTCTTGCGCTCGATGACGCGGGCGTCGCGGGTCAGGAAGCCCGCCTTCTTCAGGATCGCGCGGTTGTTCTCGCGGTCGATCTCGTTGAGTGCACGGGCGATGGCGAGGCGCAGCGCGCCGGCCTGACCGGAGGGGCCGCCGCCGGTGATCTTGGCGACCACGTCGTAGGAGCCGATCAGGTCGAGCACCTTGAAGGGGTCGGTGATCAGCTGCTGGTGCAGCTTGTTGGGGAAGTACTCCGCGAACTCGCGGGCGTTGACGGTCATGCCGCCGTTGCCGGGGACGAGGCGCACGCGGGCGATGGCCTGCTTGCGTCGGCCCACGGCTGCGCCGGAGACGTTGAGGACGGCGCGGGGCGTCGTGGACGCCTCGGTGGCCGGGCTTTCGGTGGAGTAGCTCTCGGGAGCCACGTCGATCTGGTCTGCGATCTTCGCCACGGTGTAGGTGATCCTTTGTCTTCGAAGTCTGGGGTGTCGGGGAGGGCCGGAGCCTACTGGGCGACCTGGGTGAAGGCGTACGCCTGCGGCTGCTGGGCCGCGTGGGGGTGCTCGGATCCCGTGTAGACCTTCAGCTTGCGCAGCTGGGCGCGGCCGAGGGAGTTCTTGGGGAGCATGCCGCGGATGGCCTTCTCGACGGCGCGGACCGGGTTCTTCTCGAGGAGCTCGGCGTACGTGGTGGCCGAGAGGCCGCCCGGGTAGCCGGAGTGGCGGTAGGCCTTCTTCTGGAGGAGCTTCTGGCCGGTGAGGGCGACCTTCTCCGCGTTGACGATGATGACGAAGTCGCCCATGTCCATGTGCGGCGCGAAGGTGGCCTTGTGCTTGCCGCGCAGGAGCGCCGCGGCGTGCGTGGCGAGACGGCCGAGCACGACGTCGGACGCGTCGATGACGATCCAGTCGTGCTGGACGTCAGCCGGCTTCGGAGAAAAAGTGCGAGTCACGTGAGTGCTGCTTTCTGGTCGGAGTGAGGTGTTCGTGGATCCCGCTCCGTGGCCGTTCGACCCGCGAGGGGCCGAACCGATCCGGTGGAGGGCTCAACTTCGGGCGCTCGGCACACGGCCGAAAACACCAAGGGTCGACATTACAGCAAAGCCCCCGTGCGGCCAAGCACGGATCGTGGCGGCAGGGGCTCCGGCGGCGGGAGGTGCGACCCGAGCCGCCACGGGTCGCGGGGCGCGGGCGCGCGCCCTCGCCTCACTCCGAGTCCGGCCCCTCGGTCCGCACGGTGCGCTTCGCGCGGGTGAGCAGGGCCCGCTCGGCGAGCGCGTCGTCCTCGGGGTAGTCGACCTCGCGGAGGATGAGGCCGCGGGCCGGCATCACCGCGAACGCATTGGTCCGTCTGGCGGCGTCCCGGAGCAGCGGGACCGCCCCCGCCTCGAGCTTCCCGGCGCCGACCGCGACGCAGGCCCCCACGAGGGCCCGCACCATGCTGTGGCAGAAGGCGTCCGCGCGCAGGTGGGCGTGCAGGACTCCGTCGGCGTCTCGCTCCCAGGTGAAGTCGAGCAGGCTCCGGATGGTGGTGGCCCCTGCGCGGGCACGGCAGAACGACGCGTAGTCGTGCAGGCCCAGGAGCGAGCGGGCCGCGGCCGACATCGCGTCGAGGTCGAGGGAGTCGGTGATCCAGGTGGTGTACGTGCGGTCGAGCGGGTGGCGCATCGAGGAGGCGTCGGCCAGCCGGTACTCGTACCGCCGCCAGCGCGCCGAGAACCGCGCGTCGAACCCCTCCGGCGCCTCCGTCACCCGGTGCACCGAGACGTCGGTGTACTGCCCGAGGATCCCGCGGAGCCGCCGCTCCAGGATCGACGCGGGCGGGAACGGCTCCTCCCCCGGTCGGCGCCGGCCGGTGCTGATGCGGCCCCACTGCTCGGAGGTGAGGTCGACGTGGGCGACCTGGGCGCTGGCGTGCACGCCGACGTCGGTGCGCCCGGCGACCGTCACGGTCGGGTGCTGCTCGGAGCGCAGCACCAGGGCGAGCGACTCCTCGAGCACCCCCTGCACGGTGCGGAGGCCGGGCTGTTTGGCCCACCCGGAGAAGTGCGAGCCGTCGTAGGCCAGGTCGAGGCGGACGCGGTGGAGCATCAGACGAGTGTAGAGCGCGCCGTGGTCGCGGCACAGGCGACCGCGAGCGGGACGTCGACGGTCGCCAGGGCCGAGACCGCCCAGCCGACCAGCGTCGACTGCTCGCCGACCGAGAAGACGATCCGCGCCTCCCCGCCGCCTGCGAGCACGGCCAGCTCGGAGGGAGCGGAGGCGATGCCCTGCACCCCGTAGGCGGCCGTGCCCAGCGAGACCGGCACGGCGCCGAGCGCCTCGCCCGCACCGGTGAAGGTCTCGACGAGGGGCCCGCGGTGCAGCGTCAGCACGACGACCGGATCGCCGCCGTCGACGGCGTAGGAGCACGTGTCTCCCGCGGCGGTGATCGACACGGTGCACGCCGTCGAGCCGGCCTCCTGCTCGACGAGGGAGGCGGGGAGAGCGGTCGCGCAGTCCACGCCCTCGCTCGACGGCACGGAGGGCACGGAGGGCACGGTCGGTGCGGCCGACGGTACCGGAGGCGTGCTCGCGAGGCCCGCCGACTCCGGCACGTCGATCACCTCGCCGGAGGCGCAGCCGCTCACTCCGCCCGCGAGTGCCAGGGCGAGGAGCGCCGCAGCAGCCGAGGAGGGCAGTCGCACAGGAGTCCTCCGAGGATCGTCGCGGCGGACCCCGGGAGCGCCGGTCGTGACGCGGCCGCACCCGACGAGCGCAGCCGTGCCATCGTAAGCGACGATTCGCGCCACTCGGCCCCGTGGAACGACGAGAGCCCCCCGCCCCGGAGGGGACGGAGGGCTCTCGGCAGAGGGGGCGTGACTACTTGGTCGCGCCGGTCTCCTCGACAGAAGCGTCCTGCGCGGCGTCCTCGACGGGAGCGTCCTGCACGGGCGCCTCCTCGACGGGGGTCTCCTCGGCAGTGGTCTCCTCGGCGGGGGCCTCGTCCACCGGAGCGGACACGGGCGCCGTGGCGGTGCGCGACTTCTTCGCCTTGGGCGTGACGGGCTCGAGGACGAGCTCGATCACGGCCATGGGCGCGTTGTCTCCCTTGCGGGGGCCGATCTTGGTGATGCGGGTGTAGCCGCCCTCGCGCTCGGCGACGAGCGGAGCGATCTCGGTGAAGAGCTCGTGGACGACCGACTTGTCGCCGATCGTCGCGAGGACGCGACGGCGGGCGTGCAGGTCGCCGCGCTTGGCGAAGGTCACCAGGCGCTCGGCGAGCGGACGAAGGCGCTTGGCCTTGGTCTCGGTCGTCTTGATGCTCTTGTGCGTGAACAGGGCCGCGGCCAGGTTCGCCAGCAGCAGGCGCTCGTGTGCGGGTCCGCCTCCGAGGCGGGGGCCCTTGGTGGGCTTGGGCATGGGTTTACTCCAGTAATAAAGGGGTGTCAGCAGGTCGGACGCGAGGAGCCGGGGCTCCGGAGCGGAGGACCTAGATGCTCTCGTCGTCGTAGCTGTAGAAGTGGGCGCCGTCGAACCCGGGGACCGAGTCCTTGAGCGACAGGCCGAGCTCCGTCAGCTTCTCCTTGACCTCATCCACCGACTTCTGACCGAAGTTGCGGATGTTCATGAGCTGCGTCTCCGAGAGGGCGACGAGCTCATTGACGTTGTTGATGCCCTCGCGCTTGAGGCAGTTGTAGCTGCGCACCGAGAGGTCGAGGTCCTCGATGGGCATGGACAGCTCGGTCGAGAGGACCGCGTCGACCGGCGCGGGGCCGATCTCGATGCCCTCGGCCGCGTTGTTCAGCTCGCGGGCGAGACCGAACAGCTCGGTCAGCGTGCGTCCGGCGGAGGCGATGGCGTCGCGCGGCGAGATCGCGGCCTTCGTCTCCACGTCCACGACCAGGCGGTCGAAGTCGGTGCGCTCGCCGGCACGGGTGGCCTCGACGCGGTAGGTGACCTTCAGCACGGGCGAGTAGATCGAGTCGACCGGGATCTGGCCGGCCTCGGAGAACTCGCTGCGGTTCTGGGTCGCCGAGACGTAGCCGCGGCCGCGCTCGATCGTGAGCTCGAGCTCGAACTTCGCCTTGTCGTTCAGCGTGGCGATGACGAGCTCCGGGTTGTGGATCTCGACACCGGCCGGAGCCGAGATGTCCGCGGCGGTGACCTGGCCGGCTCCCTGCTTGCGCAGGTAGGCGGTGATCGGCTCGTCGTGCTCGGAGGAGACGACGAGTCCCTTGATGTTCAGGATGATCTCGGTGACGTCCTCGCGGACGCCCGGGACGGTCGTGAACTCGTGCAGGACTCCGTCGATCCGGATGCTGGTGACAGCAGCGCCGGGGATGGAGGACAGCAGGGTGCGACGCAGCGAGTTGCCGAGCGTGTAGCCGAAGCCGGGCTCGAGGGGCTCGATGACGAAGCGGGAACGGAACTCCGAGATGTTCTCCTCGGTGAGCGTCGGACGCTGTGCGATAAGCACTGATGATTCCTTTCGATCACGTGTCCGCTATATGACACGTGCGTTTGCGAGGTGTGGAGTTGTGAAAGAAATGCGCGATCCGCCGGTCGGCCGCACTCCCCGCCCGGAGGCGGTTCGTGCGGCCGGCCGACGGCTGCGAGTGCTGCTTAGACGCGACGACGCTTGGGCGGGCGGCAGCCGTTGTGCGCCTGCGGGGTGACGTCGTTGATCGAGCCGACCTCGAGGCCTGCGGCCTGGAGCGAGCGGATCGCGGTCTCACGACCCGAGCCGGGGCCCTTCACGAAGACGTCCACCTTCTTCATGCCGTGCTCCTGAGCCTGGCGCGCGGCCGACTCGGCGGCGAGCTGGGCGGCGAACGGCGTCGACTTGCGCGAGCCCTTGAAGCCGACTCCACCGGACGAGGCCCAGCTGATGACGGCCCCGGAGGGGTCGGTGATCGAGACGATGGTGTTGTTGAACGTCGACTTGATGTGGGCCTGGCCCACAGCGATGTTCTTCTTCTCCTTGCGGCGCGGCTTGCGCGCGGCCGACTTGGGGGTAGCCAATTCTGTATCTCCTCTAGGTCCGTGTCGCCCGCGTTACTTGCGGCCGGCCTTCTTCTTGCCGGCGACGGTGCGCTTGGGTCCCTTGCGGGTGCGCGCGTTCGTCTTGGTGCGCTGTCCACGGACCGGGAGGCCGCGACGGTGGCGGAGGCCCTCGTACGAGCCGATCTCGACCTTGCGGCGGATGTCGGCGGCGACCTCGCGGCGGAGGTCGCCCTCCACCTTGTAGTTGCCCTCGATGTAGTCGCGGAGCGAGACGAGCTGGTCGTCGCTGAGGTCCTTGACGCGGATGTTGCCGTCGATCCCGGTGTCGCTCAGGGTCTTGAGCGCGCGAGTGCGGCCGACACCGTAGATGTAGGTCAGTGCGACCTCCACGCGCTTCTCGCGCGGGATGTCTACTCCTGCCAGACGTGCCATTGTGGCTTCTCCTGTGAGTGAGTGGAGGTGTGAAGCAGCACCGGTGCCTCGGCCTCCGACCGAAGGTGTCCTCGCCGTCCACCCCGGGGTCGCCGGGGTGCTGCGCGATTTCTGGTGCTGCGGGTGTGTTCAGTTGTGCAGTGGGGCGGCACGCCGCCCCTGCGCTCCCTTGCGGAAGCAGCGGGACTAGCCCTGGCGCTGCTTGTGGCGGGGGTTGCTGCTGCAGATGACCATCACGTTGCCGTGGCGGCGGATGATCTTGCAGTGGTCGCAGATGCGCTTGACGCTGGGGTTGACCTTCATTGTTCTTGTCCTTGTTTTCGCTGGCGTCGTGCTCCCGGCGGATGCCGGGGCCGTTCCTTACAGGACACGCACGTCGCGAACGTCAGCGGAGCGAACGCCTACTTGTAGCGGTAGACGATCCGGCCGCGGGTCAGGTCGTAGGGGCTCAGCTCCACGATCACCCGGTCCTCGGGGAGGATCCGGATGTAGTGCTGACGCATCTTGCCCGAGATATGGGCGAGAACTTTGTGTCCGTTGGTCAGCTCCACGCGGAACATCGCGTTGGGGAGCGCCTCGACAACCGCACCTTCGATTTCGATGACACCGTCTTTTTTGGCCATAGCCTCACTGTCGTTCGGAAGTAGTGTGTGTACTGGTCGTGCGAATGTTTCCGCGACGAGCCACCACCGGGCGAGAGCCCGGATCGGGGTTCGCGGGCATGCCGGAGCACGCGCAAAACACCAAGGGTCGATGCTACGCGAATCGCGGCCGTTCCGCCACCTCGGGCGTGTCGCCCCCTCCTCCGCCTCCGCGCCCGACGCGCGCCCCCTGCCGGGCCCCGCGTCCGCCGCCGCCTAGGCTGGCTCCGTCGAGCCGGAGGGAGAGCACATGGCGCGCACGACGAGGTCAGCGACCGCGAGGCGGAGCTGGTACTCGCACCCGGTGGTGACGATCCTGGCGGCGATCGCGGTCATCGCCCTGGTGCAGACCTTCTTCGTGAAGGTGTACACGGTGCCGACCGGCTCGATGGAGAACACCCTCCAGGGCGGCGGGTTCTTCGGCGACCGCATCCTGGTCGACCGCACCCTCGCCCTCCAGGGCGGGCCGGAGGAGGGGCAGATCGTCGTCTTCTCGCGCGACGCCGACTGGGGCGCGAGCGACGAGGCCGGCAGCCCCCTCTCCGAGATCGTGAAGACCTTCGGCGACGTCACCAGCATCGGCCCCTCCCACGAGGAGTTCCTCGTCAAGAGGCTGATCGCCGAGGGGGGCCACACCGTCTCCTGCTGCGACGCCGAGGGGCACGTGCTGGTCGACGGGAAGCCGCTGGACGAGTCCTACGTGTTCGAGGACTTCCCCTTCACCGCCGGGACCCTCGACTGCACGACGAGCCCCGCGTCCCTCCGCTGCTTCGACGAGTACACCGTCCCCGAGGGCTCCCTCTTCGTCCTGGGCGACCACCGGTCGAACTCCAACGACTCGCTCGGCGAGTGCCGCGGCGCCGGCGGGCCGATCGACACGTGCGTGAAGACCGTGCCGATCGACAGGGTCACCGGACGCGTCTTCGCCGTGGCCTGGCCGCTCACCCGCTGGCGGTTGTTCTAGCGCTCCGCCCGAGCCGCCGCAGACGACGACGAGGTCCCCCGCGGGAAGCAGGGGACCTCGTCGTCGTTCGCCGCCGTGCGGCCACGGGACTAGCCGCGGACGACCGCCACGACCCGGTCGAAGAGCGGATGCTCGGCCGTGAGGCCGGTGACCTCCGCCACGAACTCCTCCGGGCTGAGCGCGGTCAGCTTCTCGTGGAGCTCCACGCTCTGGGGGTCCTCGGGCACGTCGAAGCGCAGCGCGGCGCCGATCGCGGCGAGCAGTCCCTCCGGCGTGCGCCCGCGCTCGGCGAGCTCGGCCGCCGGTCCGATGAAGCGCTCGTGCCGCGACAGCTTCCGCAGCGGCTGGCGTCCCACCCGGTCGACCGTGTCGGTCAGGTACGGATTCGCGAAGCGCTTCAGCGTCTTCTCGAGGTAGGCCTGCTGCTCCTCGTCACTGAAGCCGTGCTTGGCCACGATGAGCGCCTTGGTGTCCTCGAGCGCGGCCTTGACCGCGTCGTGCACCTCGGGCATCGCCAGCGCGTCGGAGAGCTTGTGCGCTCCGGCCGCGAAGCCGGTGTAGGCGGCCGTCGCGTGGCCGGTGTTCACGGTGAAGAGCTTCCGCTCGATGAACGGCTCGAGGTCGTCGACCCAGGTCGCGCCCGGGATCTCCGGCTCGGTGCCCTCGAAGGGAGTGCGGTCGACGACCCACTCGAAGAAGCTCTCCACCGTCACGTCCAGGCCCTGGCCCGGGTCCTGGTTCGGGACGATGCGGTCCACCGCGGTGTCGGCGAAGACGGCGCGGGTGCGCAGGCGCTCCCACTCGTCCGCGCCGAGGTTCGCGGCGACCTCGGTCTGCAGGAGGCGCGTGGCGTTGATCGCGTTCTCGCAGGCCATGATCGCCAGCCGCGGCGCCGACTCGTCGCGGGCGGCGAGGCCCTTCGCGATCACGGGGGCGACGAAGCGCAGGATGTTCGGGCCGACGGCCGTGGTGACGATGTCGGCGGCGGCGATCTCGCGGACGAGCGCCTCCTCGTCGGCGGCCGAGTCGATCGCGCGGAAGCGGTCGACGACGTGCGTGGCCGCCTCCTCCCCCACCTCGTGCACCTCGTAGCTGTCGGCGGCGGCGAGGCGGCCGATCAGCTCGGAGTTGACGTCGGCGAAGACGAGCTCGTAGCCGGCGCCGTGCAGGATCAGGCCGACGAAGCCGCGGCCGATGTTGCCGGCGCCGAAGTGGACGGCGGTGGGCATCAGGAGTTGACCTCGCCCAGCAGGCTGTAGAGCGACTGCGCGTCCGGGGCGTCGAGGAGCTTCTGCACCTCGTCCTCCTCCGAGAAGATGATCGCGATCTTGGAGAGGATCTCGAGGTGCTCGTTGTCGACGCCGGCGATGCCGACGACGAAGCGCACCTCGTTGCCGTCCCAGTCGATCGGCTGCGAGTAGCGCACGAACGAGAGGGCGGAGGAGCGGATCTCGTCCTTCGCGTCGTTGGTGCCGTGCGGGATGGCGAGCAGGTTGCCCATGTAGGTCGAGACGGTCGCCTCGCGGGCGAGCATGGCCTCGTAGTAGGCGGGGGTGACCGCGCCGACGCCGACCAGCATGTCGGCGGCCTCCTTGATGGCGGCCTCCTTCGTGGTGGCGGTGCCGGAGGCGTCGATCTGTCCGATGGTGAGCACGTCGCTCATGGGGTGCGTCCTTCCGTGGAGGTGCTGACAGCGAGGGAACCCGCAGGGGCGAGCGGAGCGTGTCCGCTCTGTCGCACCCTACGGGTTCCCTCCGAATGGTTGGCGTACTACTTGCCGTGCTGCTCCGCGACCAGCGAGACGACCTCGTCGTACTTCGGGCTGTTCATGAAGTTGTCCACGGAGACGTGGATGGCGCCCGGGGTGCGCTGGCGGGCGCGCTCCGTGAGCTCGGCCTGGGTGATGACCAGGTCCACGTCGTCCTCGAGAGCGGCGATCGCCTTGTTGGTGACCGTGACGTCCTCGAAGCCCGCCTTCTTCATCTTGTTCCGCAGCACCGAGGCGCCCATCGCGGACGAGCCCATGCCGGCGTCGCAGGCGAAGACGATGTTCCGGACCTGGGTCGCGGTGGCCGTGGCCCCCGCGGTCGAGGCGCCGGCCGAGTCCTGCGGAGCGTTGGCGCCGCGGGCGTTGATGAGCGAGCCGACGGCGCTCTCCTTGCCCTTGTTCGCCTCGTTGGCGGCGACGGCGGCCGCGAGCTTGTCGTCGCCCTCCTGCTCCGCGGCCAGGTCGCGCTTGCGGCCGGACCGGATGATGACCGAGGCCACCAGGAACGACACGGCGGTCGCGAGGATCACCGAGAGGATGACGCCGAGGAAGCTGTCGTTCGCGGTCTGCAGGAGCACCGCGATGATCGAGCCGGGCGAGGCGGGGGCGCGGAGGCCGGAGTTGAACGCGACGTTCGTCGCGACACCGGTCGCACCGCCGAGGATGACGGCCGCGAGCAGCGCCGGCTTCATCAGCACGTACGGGAAGTAGATCTCGTGGATGCCGCCGATGAAGTGGATGATCGCCGCACCGGGAGCGGAGGCGCGGGCCGCGCCGACGCCGAAGAACGCGAAGGCCAGGAGCACGCCCATGCCGGGGCCGGGGTTGGCCTCGAGGAGGAAGAGGTAGGACTTGCCCGCCTCCTCCGCCTGCTGCACGCCCAGCGGCGTGAGGATGCCGTGGTTGATGGCGTTGTTGAGGAAGAGGATCTTCGCCGGCTCGATGAAGAGCGAGGTCAGCGGGAGCAGGCCCGCGTTGACCAGGAACTCCACGCCCGCGCCGAGGGCGGTCGAGAGGCCGACCACGAGCGGCGCGACGCCCGCGAAGGCGAGGAGCGCGAGCAGGAGGCCGAGGATTCCGGCGGAGAAGTTGTTGACCAGCATCTCGAAGCCGGGCTTGATCTTGCCGTCCCAGATCGAGTCGACCTTCTTCATGAGCCACGCCGACAGCGGGCCCATGATCATGGCGCCGATGAACATCGGGATCCCGGCGCCGACGATGACGCCCATGGTCGCGATGGTGCCGACCACGCCTCCGCGGGCGCCGTAGACCATGCGGCCGCCGGTGTTCGCGATGAGGAGCGGGAGGAGGTAGGTGATCATCGGGGCGACGAGGCCGGTGTTGACCACGTCGGGATCCGTGCTCCAGCCGCCGAACTGCTGGACCCAGGTGGCGTCGATGCCGAGGAGCGGGAGCCATCCGGTCTGGATGAAGAGGGCCGTGATGAAGCCCCAGGCGATGAAGGCCGCGATGTTCGGCATGACCATTCCCGAGAGGAAGGTGCCGAAGCGCTGGACGTGGACGCGCGCTCCACCGCGCGTCGACGTCGCTGACGTCGTTGTCATGTGGTGTGTTCTCCGATTTCTAGGGGCCGGCGGCTCGGCGAAGGACGTCCTCGACGCCCAGGCCCTGATGGCCGAGGACCCGTCCCTCGCGGACGACGTCAAGGCGCGGATCGCCGGGGGCAAGACCGCGGAGCGCGCCGTGCACGAGGCCTTCGCCGGCTTCCGCGACCTGCTCGTGGCGATGGGCGGCTACATGGCCGAGCGCGCGACCGACCTCGACGACGTCTCGCAGCGCGTCGTGGCGCACCTGCGCGGCGTCGCCGCTCCCGGCGTCCCCGAGTCGGACGAGCCGTTCGTGCTCGTCGCCCGTGACCTCGCTCCGGCCGACACGGCGCTGCTCGACCTCGAGAAGGTCCTCGGTCTGATCACCAGCGACGGAGGACCGACCTCGCACACGGCGATCCTCGCCCGGGAGAAGTCGATCACCGCCATCGTCGGCACCACCGGCGCCCTCGACCTGCGGGACGGCCAGCTCGTCATCCTCGACGCCACCTCCGGCGTCGTGACGGTGAACCCCTCGGACGCCGAGATCGGCGCCGCGAAGTCCTCGATCGCCGAGCGCGCCGAGATGCTCGCCGCACCGGTCGTCCCCGGCGCGCTGGCCGACGGCCACGCCGTGCCGCTGCTCGCGAACCTCGGCTCGGCCGACGGCGCTGCGAACGCGGTCGAGCTCGGCGCCGAGGGAGTGGGGCTGTTCCGCACCGAGTTCCTCTTCCTCGACGCGAAGGAGGCGCCCTCGGTCGCCGAGCAGGCGGAGCAGTACACGCGCCTGCTCGCTGCGTTCCCCGGCCGCAAGGTCGTCGTCCGCGCGCTCGACGCCGGCGCCGACAAGCCGCTGAGCTTCCTCAACGACGACCACGAGGAGAACCCGGCCCTCGGTCTCCGCGGACTGCGCGCCCTCCGCGCCAGCGAGCAGATCCTCCGCGACCAGCTCACCGCCCTCGCCCAGGCCGATGCCGCGACCGACGCCGACCTCTGGGTCATGGCGCCGATGGTCGCGACCGTGGACGAGACCCGCTACTTCACCTCGATGGCGCGGGAGCTCGGCATCCGCACCGCCGGAGTGATGGTGGAGGTCCCCTCCTCCGCCCTGCTCGCCGACCGCATCCTCGGAGTCGCGGACTTCGCCTCGATCGGCACCAACGACCTGACCCAGTACACGCTCGCCGCCGACCGCATGCTCGGCACGGTCTCGGCGTTCCAGGACCCGTGGCACCCGGCCGTGCTCCGCCTCGTCGGCGAGGTCGGCCGCGCGGGAGCGGCGCTGGGCAAGCCCGTCGGGATCTGCGGAGAAGCCGCCGCCGACCCGCTGCTCGCCGTGGTCCTCGTCGGCCTCGGCGCCACCACCCTCTCGATGTCGCCGTCGGCTCTCGCCGACGTCCGCGCCGAGCTGGCCGAGCACACCCTCGACGACGCCAAGCGGTACGCGGAGCTCGCTCTCGCCGCCGACAGCGCCGTCGACGCCCGCTCCGCGGTCACCGAGGCGATCGCCGCCTCCTGATCCCGGATCACCAGCCCCACCCCCTGCACCACCCCGGCACTCGGGAGCCGGGACGCCTCAGGAGCGTCCCGGCTCCCGAGTGCCGGGGTGGTGCAGGGGGTGGGGCTGGTGATCCGGGA